>NZ_JBHWCL010000053.1:0-5248 GCF_042735125.1 Kitasatospora sp. NPDC059599
GCCACCGCCACGGCCTCGACCGCTGGTTCACCACCGGCAACCTCACCACCGCCTACCTCTCCCTCGCGGCTGCTCACCCCATGCCCCGCACCGGCAACCCGGCCCGCTACTGGACCACCCTCGTCACCGCCGGCGAACTCCTCGCCGCAGCCCCCACCCCCGACAGCCGCATCACCTACGCCCTCACCCACTGCCGCACCCAAGCCACCACGCACACCACCCACACCACCAACCCCTGAGCCGGATCAGCCGCCGGAGATTCCCAACCCGCCCCGGGTGGTAGGCACTTCCACAACCACACCGGATCGGGAATGGGGCTGTGGCGTGCAGTGGGTCGAGTCGATGGTGCTGGCACTGTTCCCGCCATTCGTGGCGGGGGTGCTCTACCGGCCCGTCATGGCGGTGTTCGACGTGCTCGACGTGTGGAAGGGGTGGTGGATCCCGCCGCAGATCGCCGGCCGCGTGCCGCGTGCCGTCGTTCCGAGTGCGGCCGACCTCACCGGCTACGGCGACGCCCTGCTGGCGCCGGTCGGATCGACCCCGGCAACACTGCAGGAGCACTGGTGCCGTGGAATCCGGCGCTCCTGGGGAATCGAGACCTGGCTCCTGGTCTTCGCCATCGTTCCGGCAGCAGTGGCCGCCATGTTCGCCCTGACCGGCCTCTACCTCATTGTCTTCCCGAGCAGTGCGGAGGAGGCGGCGCTCTTCCGGGGCAATCTGCTGCGGACGTTCTCCTTCTGTGCCGGGATGGGCAGCGCGGCCGTGCTGTGGGTCTACCGTTCGATGTTCCTCTACCGGCGGCGGGTCGGCGAGAGTCTTCCGCTCACCTCTGCCGTCGACCTCGCCCGGCTGCTCCGCAAGTGCCAGGAGGCCTCCGTCGGGACGCTCCCCCTGCTGGAACTCGACCGGCACGTCGCGCGCCACACCAACCGGCTGGGCTGGTTCGCCACGTACGGTGTCGACCGCGAACGGAGGCGCACCGCTCTGCGTCCGCACATCGCCGGGGTGCAACAGGCCCTGGAACGGGAGATGTCGACCGTCCTCCGGGAAGGGCCGGACGCCGTCCCCTGCCTGGCCCGGCTGGTCGCCACCCTGCTCGACCGGTCGGTGCAGGGCCGGTGGATGGGCCTGCTGGACGAGGCGGACCTTCCCGAGACGCCCACCGAACTGGTCACCGCTCGGGAGGACAGGCACGATCGCGTGGTCGTTCTGGCGGGCAGCGTCGCAGCGGTGGTCATCGTGGCCGCCGCGACCGCCGCCGACCTCCCGGCCTCGGTGGTCGCGCCGGCCGCGCTGACCGCTCTCATCGGTCCCGCCGCGATGTGGGGAAGCGAGAAGCTCGGCAGCCTGCGTGAATACCTGGGCACCGTACGGTCCGGCATCGGCGCCCCAGCCGCCGAGCCGGCGGCAGGCACCCCGGAACCGTCCGCGCCCGCCACCTGACGAATCCGGTGTCGCTCGCCCATGCGTGGGAAGTCGGCCCCGCCGACTTCCCACGCGTCATCTCAGCCCGGTCGTCACCGCCCGGAACACCTCACCCGCTTCAGTGGGGCAGACTCGCGTGCCTCTCCAGGAACGCGTCCACCTCGGCCGGGTCCTCCAGCGGCAGCGGGTAGACCAGCAGCCGGTCCACGCCGAGTTCCGCGTAGCGCCGTGCGGCGTCCGCTTCCACCTCGACCGGGTCGATCTGCACGAAGTTGATCTCCAACCGGCCGAGCCGGGCCGGGCGGGGCACCTCGGCGGCGGCCTTGCGCAGCCCGTCGAGGTGGGTGGCCAGGGCCTCCGGGGAGGGGCCGGCGCCGATCCAGCCGTGCCCCTTGGCGACCGCCCGCCGGTACGCGGCCGGGCTGTGCCCGCCGATCACGATCCGCGGGCCGTCGGGCCGCACCGGGCGCGGATGCGCGTCCACGTGGTCGAAGTTCGCGTACCTGCCGTGGAAGGCCGGCTCCGGTTCGGTCCACAACTGCCGCATCGCGTCCAGGTACTCGTCGGTTCGGCCGCCACGCTCCGAGAGCCGGACGCCCACCGCGGCCATCTCCGGTTCGAGGTAGCCGGGTGCGACGCCGAGGAGCACCCGGCCGCCGGACAGCACGTCGAGACTGGCGACCTGCTTGGCCAGGACCACCGGATTGCGCTGCGGGAGAATGAGGATCCCGGTGCCCAGCTCGATCCGCTCGGTCAGCGCGGCCACGTAGGACAGGTGCACCAGGGGGTCGAGGATCGGGTCGGTGGGTTCCATCGGCGATTCGGGCACCCGGGGGCTGGGCAGCACCACGTGGTCCCCCACCCACCAGGACCGGTACCCCAGTTCCTCCGCCCGACGGGCCAGCCGCGCCGTGTCCGCCGGCCCCACCGTCGCCTTGGCACTCAGTCCGAACACACCCAGTTCCACGAGCCCCTGCCTCCGTCGATTCCCGTCCTGCGGCCGCCGGACGGCCTTGCACACACCGTGTCGTCCGTCGACACGACCAACCGGCCGGCTCGACCGCCCATTCCCGGCCGGCGCGCGACACTGACTCCAACCTGCCGTCCCCGCCCGTCCGTTGGGAGCGCGCCGGGTACCGCGACGACAGCCCGCACAAGCTGATCGACTCCCTCACCACCGCGCAGTCCCGACCCGCCACCATCCTCGCCGACCCGGGCCGTATCGACCCCCAAGCGACGCTCGTGCCGCCCGACACCGTCACCACCCCCGGCGTGCTCCGCCTCGACCGCGCCCCCACCGCCGTCGAGGTCCACCACGGCCCCGGCTGCCGCAGCGCACTGCTGCCCCGGCTCCCCTCCCAGCCGGGGCACGCGATCGTCACCGCCCCGGACGAGCACTGGGCCGCCGTCACCGAGCACCCGTTCCCCTCCCCCTCGGCGTTCTGACCCGGACGGGCGAAAACTCCCGATCGGATACGAAGCACGGGGCTAGTCTGTGCCCATGGTTGCGAACGAAACACACCAAGTAGCCACCGAAGAGCCGGAGTTCGTCAGCGCCCCGGCCCTGATCCTCCGCTCCCTCGGCGCCGATCCCGGCCGGCCGGCGATCACCACCGCCGACGGCGACGTGATCACCGCCGGCGACTTCACCGCCGCCACGTACCGCCTCGCGCACGAGCTCCTCGCCCGGGGCGCGGCCCGCGGCACCACCGTGACCCTGCTGACGGGCAACACCGCCGAGGCGCTGAGCGCCCGCTACGCGGCGGGGCTCGCGGGGGCCCGGGTGGTGAACCTGTACGACGGCATGAGCGCGCCGGTGCTGGCCGAGATCACGACGAGCGTGGACACCGGCATCCTGCTCGTGGACGCCGAACGGTACTCCACGGCCGCCGAGTTGCTGCCGCTCGTCGACGTCCCGACCGTCCTCACCCTCGGCCCGGGCCCCGAAGCGGCGGGAAACGGGACGGCGGGGAACGGAGCGGCGGGGAACGGGGCAGCGGGGGGCGAGGCGATCGGCGAGGACGTCGTCGCCGCCTCCGCCCGCCGGCCCGCCGAGCCGCCGGCCGTCCGGATCGGCCCGGACGACGACCTCGGCATCCGCCACACCGGCGGCACCACCGGCATCCCCAAGGGCATCCGCAGCCTGCACGGCCCGTACCGGAGCGCCTTCGACGTGGCGTACGGCGGCCGCGACGACGTCCCGCCCCGCCTCCTCGCCGCCACCTCGCTCGCGCACCTCGCCGGGGTGCTCGCCGACCTGACGTTCCACAGCGGCGGCACCGTGGTCATCCAGCGCTCCTTCGACCCGGGCGCGGTGCTGGCGGCCGTCGAACGCGAACGCATCACCGACCTGTGGGTCCTGCCGCCGCTGCTCTACCGGTTGCTGGACCACCCCGCGATCGGCCGCACCGACCTGACCAGCCTGCGCCGGGTCTCCTACGGGGGCTGCGCCGCCTCGCCGAGCCGGATCCGCGAGGCGATCAAGGTGTTCGGGCCGATCCTGGTGAGCGGCTACGGGCAGTCCGAGGCGCAGAACATCGCCGTGCTCCCCCCGCACGAGCACGACCGGATCGGCCACGACGGCCAACTCTCCGTCGGCAAGCCCCTCCCGGGCGTGGAGGTGGCGATCCGCGCCGCCGACGGCGCCGGACTGCCGACCGGCGAGCAGGGCGAGATCCACATCCGCTCGACCACGGTGATGGCCGGGTACTGGAAACGGCCCGACCTCACCGCCGAGGTCCTGTGCGACGGTTGGCTGAACACCGGGGACATCGGCTACCTCGACGAGGACGGCTACCTCTACCTGGCCGACCGTCTCAAGGACAAGATCATCGTGGTCGGCGGGCACGTCTACCCCGCCGAGGTGGAGGAACTGCTGCTCACCCACCCGGCGATCGCCCAGTGCGCGGTCTACGGCGTGCGCGACGCCCAGGAGGCGGAACACGTCCACGTCGCCGTCGTCCCCGCACCGGGGCAGCGGCCCGAACTCGACGACGTCCGCGCGTTCGTCACCGCCCACAAGGGCCGGATGTACGCGCCGGAAGCCCTGCACCTGCTGCCCGCGATCCCGCTGACGGCCGTCGGAAAGCCCGACAAGAAACTGCTGCGCGACTCCCACACGGGCTGACGACCGCCCATGACGGCCGTACCCGTCGGCAAGCCCCGACGGGTGCGCCATCATGGCGCCATGGCAGATGAAACGATCACCGCTCGCACCATCGCCGACCGCCACCTCGACCACGTGGCCGCCCACGACCCCCTGGACGCAGCCTGGTTGGGCCTGCACCCGGGCGACGACCGGCAACCGGACCTCTCCCCGGAAGGACTCGACGCACGCGCCGACATCGCCCGCCGCACCCTTGCCGCACTCGACGCCGCCACGGCCGGACCCACCACCGCGGACCCCACCGCGGCCGGCACCGCCGCCGACCCCACCGACCCCGCCGACCCCGCCGACCGCACCTGCGCCAGGCTGCTCCGCGAACGCCTGACCGCCGAACTCGCCGTGCACGACTCCGGCGAGAACTACCGCCAGCTGCGCAACATCAGCGGGCACGTCCACCAGGTCCGGGACATCTTCACCTACATGCCGACCGCCACCGACGACGACTGGGCCGCGGTGGCCGGCCGGATGCGCAACCTGCCCGCCGCGCTCGACGGGTACCGCGCGACCCTCACCGAGGGGATGTCCCGGCGCCTGCTCGCCGCGCCCCGCCAGGCGTCCGCCGTCACCTTCACCACGCCCGTCAACGGTTCAGCCGCCGACGCGGACGCGAAGCGCTACCTGGGCTCGGAATCGATGGCCACCACGATCGGGAGCCTC
>NZ_JBHWCL010000053.1:5258-52854 GCF_042735125.1 Kitasatospora sp. NPDC059599
TCATCGACCAGCTGACCGCCTGGACCGGCGAGGACGCCGGAACCGCCGGGTGGTTCACCGACTTCGTCTCCCCCGGCCCCGAACGGCTGCGCGGCGAACTGGACGCCGTCGCCGTCCGGGCCACCGCCGCCGTCGCCGGGTTCCGCGACTGGCTGCGCGACACCTACGCGCCGGCCACCCTCGGCACCCCCGACGCCGCCGGCCGCGACCGCTACCGGATCGCCGTACGCCACCACACCGGCGCCGAACCCGACCTGGACGAGGCCTACGCGTGGGCCTGGGAGGAGTTCCACCGCACCGCCGCCGAGATGCGCACCGAAGCCGACCGCGTCCTGCCCGGTGCCGGAGCCCTGGAGGCGATGCACCACCTGGAACGGAACGGGCACGCGGTCGAGGGCGAGGAAGCGGTCCGCGACTGGCTGCAGCAGCTCATGGACGGGGCGATCACCGCCCTCGACGGCACCCACTTCGACATCACCGGCCCGCTGCGCCGCGTGGAGTCCAAGATCGCCCCGGCCGGGAGCGCGGCCTCGCCGTACTACTCCAGCCCCAGCCTGGACTTCAGCCGGCCCGGCCGCACCTACTTCCCCACCCTCGGGCGGGACTCCTTCCCCACCTGGCAGCTCGTCAGCATCTGGTACCACGAGGGCGTCCCCGGCCACCACCTGCAACTCGCCCGATGGGTCGCCCTCGCCGACCGGCTCAGCCGCTACCAGACCACCCTGGGCATGGTCAGCGCCAACGTCGAGGGCTGGGCGCTGTACTCCGAACGCCTCATGGACGAGCTGGGCTTCCTCGACGACCCCGCCCACCGCCTCGGCTTCCTCGACGAACAGATGCTGCGCACCATCCGCGTGATCATCGACATCGGCATGCACCTCGACCTGGCCGTCCCCGCCGACTCGGGCTTCCACCCCGGCGAACGCTGGACCCCGGAACTCGCCACCGAGTTCATGGCCACCTACAACGGCAGCCCCGCCGAACTGCGCGACAGCGAGATCGTCCGCTACCTCGGCTGGCCCGGCCAGGCCATCGGCTACAAGCTCGGCGAACGCGCCTGGCTCCAGGGCCGCGAAGCCGCCCGCCGCCGCCAGGGCGCCGCCTTCGACCTCAAGACCTGGCACATGAAGGCGCTCGCCCAGGGATCCCTCGGCCTCGACGACCTGACCGGCGAACTCGCCGCACTCTAGGACCCGATGTCGGACCCGCGTCCGAGGAACGTCGCAGGACCTTCGCCGAACCCCACGGAGATCCCCACCTGCTTTCACCCCACCGTGGGGTTTGGCTCAACGAAGTGCCACCCGGGTGCCGAGAAGGCAAGAGGGGTGGCGGCGCTGAGGGCCGCCACCCCTCCCCACCGGATCCACCCCTCCCCACCGGATCACCGGGACTCCAGGAACTCCCGAACCGTGCACGCCAGTTCGTCGGCGGCGGTGACCGGCAGCAGGTGGTCGCCGGCCAGCTCGACGGCCACCGTCGCGGGCCGGCGGGCGACCATCTCAGCCGCCTGCCCGGCCGGCACGACCCCCTCGGTGCCGCGCACCAGCAACGCGGGGCAGTCACTCGCCGTCCAGTCCGCCCAGTGGTCGCCGTGGACCAGCTCCTCCGAGTCGTACATGTCCTCCGGGTGGAACGGCAGCCGCCAGCCGCCGTCCGCGTCCTGCCGCAGCCGGTCCGCGAAGAACGGCGCCGCGGGCCCGAGCCCGGCGACCAACTCCTCCCGGCTCGGCGCCCTGTACGCCAGCCCCAGCAGGAAGGCCAGCGGGTTCGGCCCCTCCAGCCCGAGCACCACCGGCGCCTCCACGTTCACGAGCGCCTCGACCCGCCCGGGGTGCCGGGCGGCGAACTGGTAGGCGTTGATCCCGCCGAGCGAGTGCCCCACCAGCACCACCCGCTCCAGCCCCAGGTGGTCCAGCAACGCCTCCAGGTCGGCCAGGTAGCCCTCCCGCGAGTAGTCCCCGGCCCGCTCCGACTCCCCCTGTCCCCGCTGGTCCGGCGCGATCACCCGCCACCCGCCACCCAGTTCAGCCGCGAGCCGCCCCCACACCGCCCCCTCCGACAGGTGCCCGTGCAGCGCCACCAACGGCCGGCCGGTCCCACCGAAGTCCAGGTAGGACAAGCGGCGGCCCTCGATGACCAGTTCCTCGCGGACGACGTCGTTCATTCCTGGTTCCCCCTCGCGCAGCGGCTGATGGGACGACCGTACGCCCGATTCACACGAATGTGCAAGACATATGTGCAAGACAATCGTCCAACCCCGGGAGGCAACACCCGAGCACGCGTCGGACGGCCGCTGCACGCTGTTCCACGCCGTCCACGCCGACGTCCCGGACGACCAGCAGAACGACGTCCTCCGGAAGGTCCGGGACCTGCTCACCGGCGAAGGACTCAAGGTCACCGAGTACCGGGAGAACTCGGCCGACAGCCCCTCCGCCCAGCCGATCGCCGCCTTCTCCGCACGGCACCCGAGCAGCCGGTACGTGGTGGACGTGGACAGCACGAAGGGGCACAACCGGATCTCCCTCGCCGTCCGCACGCCCTGCCTGATCCCTCCGCCCGACTCGCCGTCCCCCTCCCCGACCGGCACGCCCTAGTCCTCCTCCTCCCGCCCGCGGAAGGCCCGGCGGTACTCGCGCGGGGCGACGCCGACCCGGGCGGTGAAGACCGGGCGGAGGGAGACGGCCGAGGTGAAGCCGCAGCGGGTGGCGACGGTGTCGACGGGGAGGTCGGTCTCCTCCAGGAGGCGCTGGGCGGTGAGGACGCGCTGGTCGAGGAGCCAGCGGGTCGGGGTGGTGCCGGTGGTGGCGGTGAAGCGGCGGGCGAAGGTGCGTTCGGACATCAGGGCCGCGGCGGCCATGCGCGGCACGGTCCAGGGGGTGTCGAGGGAGGCGAGGACCTCGGCCCGGACACGGGAGAGCGGGTCGTCGGCAGTGGGGGCCGGGACCGGGGTGGGGATGAACTGGGCCTGGCCACCCGCCCGGAAGGGGGCGGTCACCATGGAGCGGGCGATGGCCGCGGCGGTCTGCTGGCCGTGCGCGGTACGGACGAGGTGGAGGCAGAGGTCGATGCCGGCCGCGACGCCGGCCGAGGTCCACAGGCCGTCGCCGCCGGTGAAGAGCACCTCGGGGCGGACCGTCACCGCGGGGAAGCGGCGGGCGAGTTCGGGGGCGAGGGCCCAGTGGGTGGTGGCTTCGCGGCCGTCGAGCAGGCCGGCTTCGGCGAGGACGAAGGCGCCGGCGCAGAGCGAGGCGATGGGGACGCCCCGATCGCGGGCGGCCCGCAGGGCGGCGAGGAGGGCGGGGTCGCGGTCGGCGCCCGGGTCCTCGACGCCCGGGACGACGACCAGGTCGCAGTCGGCGAGCGCGGCCAGTCCGTGGTCGGGGACGCGTTCCAGTCCGCCGCCCAGCCGTACCCGGGCGCCGTCGGGGCCGCAGACCCGCAGGTCGAAGGCGGGCAGTCCGGGCCGGGTGGTCCGGTTCGCCCAGACCTCGCCGATCACCGCGTAGTCGAAGGTCCGGACGCCGTCGAAGATCAGGCAACCCACGGTTCGCATGGCAGGACCCTACGGCAGACCGGTGGCAGAAACCTATCGATGGGTGACATCTCTGCCTCTCACGGCCCCGGCACCCACCCGAGCACGATGGACACATGACGAACACCGACGCCTTCGACGCCCCGCTCACCCTCGACCCCGACGCGGTCCTGCTGCTCATCGACGTCCAGAAGGGCTTCGAGGACCACGAGTACTGGGGTCCCCGCGACAACCCGCAGGCCGAGCAGCGGATGGCCGAGCTGATCGCCGCCTGGCAGGCCACCGGCCGCCCGGTCGTCACCGTGCAGCACGCCTCCGCGGCCGGGCCGCTGGTCCCGGGCACGCCGGGGTACGAGCTGAAGGACTTCGTCGCCGGGCTCACCCCGGACCTGCACATCACCAAGACCGTCAACAGTGCCTTCTACGGCACCCCGGACCTGCACGCCTGGCTGCAGGAGCGCGGCGCCCGCCAGCTGGTCGTCACCGGGATCATCACCAACGTGTGCAACGAGACCACCGCCCGGATGGCCGGCAACCTCGGCTACGACGCGATCTTCCCGACCGACGCCATGCACGCCTTCGACATGACCGGCCCCGACGGCACCACGCTCACCGCGGCCGAACTCGCCCGCGCCACGGGCACGGTGCTGCACGCGATGCGGTTCGCCAAGGTGGTGACGACGGAGCAGGTACTGGTGGCGGCCAAGGCCTGAGGGCCGGAAGGCTCAGGCCCGGAGCAGCGGCTCGTACGCGTTGCCCTCCTCGGCGTTGAGCAGCACGTACGACGCCCCGAGACCGAACGCGACCTCCCGCAGCCGCGCCAGCGCCTCGGCCTCGGACGGGACTTCGAGGCCGAGCGCGGCGGCGGCCGCGTCCCGGTCGGCGTAGTGCCCGGGCTCCTCCTCCAGGTAGTCCTTGGCGGCCTCCGCGCTCTCCTCCACCGTCAGCCGCCGGCAGTCCCGCCACCACGGCACGGCCAGCAGCAGCCGGACCAGCTCCGGCACCCCGACGGCCAGCAGGGCGGCGCCGCCCTCGGAGTCGGCGTACAGGACGGGCCGTTCCTCGCCGCCCTCGCCGCACAGGAAGTAGGTGCCGCCCCCGCCGTCCTTGGCGACCGGCTCCAGGGCCTCACCGGAGGCGAGCACCACCTCCTCGACGTGCTCGTAGCGCAGGGAGGGGTCGAACTCGCCCGTACAGGTCAGGTAGTCGGCCGCGGTGTCGTTGGCGCGGATCGCGTCGAGGAGGGACATGGCGGCCACCCTACGGCGCACCGCCGACAGCCCCGGGCCGCCCGCACGCCCCCACCACACGGGCGGAGGGCCGCCCGGCCGGCGGCGCTCAGGCCGCCAGCCGCTCCGCCAGGAACTCCTCCCAGGTCCGCCGCCCGTGCTCCGCCCCGGCCGGGGCCAGGTTGTCCCCGGCCCGGTAGGCGCGCCCGACCTTGCCCGGCACCCGTACCGGCAGCTGCCGACGGCTGCGGCCCCGGGCCTGCAGGTACCGGCAAGTCAGCTCGCGCATCTCGTACACGGCGGGGCCGGCCAGGTCGGGCACCGCCCCGGCCGGTTCGGCCAGCGCCAGTTCGACCATCCGGGCGGCGACTTCGCGCACGTCCACGGGCTGCCAGCGGACGCCGCCGGGCGCGGGGACGACCGGCAGCTTCGCCAGCTTCTCGACGACGGTGAACGCCAGGTCGTGGAACTGGGCGGCCCGCAGGACCGTGTACGGCAGGCCGGAACCGGCCACCGCCTCCTCGGCGGCGTGCTTGGCGCGGAAGTAGCCGAGCGGGATCCGGTCCGCGCCGATCACCGAGATGTGGACCAGGTGCCGCACGCCGGCCTGCCGGGCGGCGGCGACCAGCAGCCGGGTGGCGGCGTCGTCGCCCTTCGGGCCGCCCGCGAGGTGCAGCACGGTGTCGACGCCGGCCAGTGCCCGGTCCAGCCGGGCGGCCGTCTCGGCGGGGTCGCCGAGCAGGTCGACGCACGCGTGGGACACGCCGTCGGCGGCGGGGCGCTCGTGCCGGCTGAGCACGCGCACCGGCCGCCCGGCGGCGCGCAGCAGCGGTACGACCTGCCGGCCGAGGGTGCCGGTGCCGCCGGTGACGAGCACGAGGCCGTCCGCCGCGGGCCCACCGTTCGCCGGGTTGTTCGTCACGGTCGTCTCCGATTCGTCCCGGGCGGGGAGTTGATCTCCCCGCCGCAGCCGTTGTTGGGTGGCTCCTGCTGCCCTGACCCCCGGCGACGAAGGAACGTGACACGTGGACGACGCGGTGGACGAGAAATCTGCCCGGACCGTGCTCTTCGAGGAGCAGCGCCCGCACCTGCGCGCGGTCGCGTACCGGATGCTCGGGTCGGTCAGCGAGGCCGAGGACGCCCTGCAGGAGGCGTGGCTGCGGTACGACCGCACCGACACCTCGGAGGTGGCGAACCTCGCCGGCTGGCTGACCACGGTGGTCTCGCGGGTCTGCCTGAACCTGCTGCGCACCCGCGCGCTGCGCCGCGAGGAGCCGCTGGAGCCGGCCGGGCCGGGCGGCGAGCCGGGGCCGCCGCGTATCCCGGACCCGCTGCTGCGGCGCGAGGGCGTGGCGGACCCCGAGCAGGAGGTGATGCTCGCGGATTCGGTGGGGCTGGCGCTGATGGTGGTGATGGAGTCGCTGTCGCCGGCCGAGCGGGTCGCCTTCGTGCTGCACGACCTGTTCGCCGTGCCGTTCGACGAGATCGCCCCGCTGATCGAGAGGACGGCGGCGGCGACCCGCCAGCTGGCCAGCCGGGCCCGCCGCAAGGTGCAGGGGCAGGCGCCCGCGCCGGACCCGGACCTCGGGCGGCAGCGGCTGGCCGTGGACGCCTTCTTCGCGGCCGCCCGCGACGGCGACCTGGACGCGCTGGTCGCCGTGCTCGACCCGGACGTGGTGCTGCGCTCGGACGGCGGGGCGGTGCTGGCCCGGCACACGGTGGTGCTCTCGGGCGCCGCCACGGTGGCCGGCCAGGCCGTCCTGTGGGGCACGCTGTCGCCGTTCGCCCGCCCGGCGCTGGTCAACGGCACGGCGGGGGCCGTGGTGATCGGCGACAACGGGCGGGCGCTGTCGGTCATGGCGTTCACGGTCGTGGACGGCGCGATCGTCGCGATCGACGTGCTCACCGACCCCGAGCGGCTGGCCGCGCTGGACCTCTCGGACTTCCGCGACCGGTAGGTGCCCGGAGCGGGCCGGAGCGGGCGGGAGTGGGGCGGGCGGGCGACCGCCCTCCCGCTCCCGCCCGGCCGCGGTCAGCGCCCGACCGCGCCGTCCAGCTGTTCGCGGATGATGTCCGCGTGCCCGGCGTGCCGCCCGGTCTCCTCGATCATGTGGACCAGGACCCACCGCAGCGACGGCCCCTCGGCGGCGTCCGGCCGCAGGGAGCGCACGCCCGGCCGGTCGAGGTCCGGGGCGGCCGCCGCCACCGCGTTGGACCGGGCGATCGCGTCGCGGTAGGCGGCGACCTCGCCGGCGACGGTCGCGCCGTCCAGCGGGACGTCGTCCGACGCGCGCGGCTTCTCACCCTCGCCCCGGTAGGCCCACGCGAACCAGTTGTGCTCGACCACGGTCAGGTGCCGCACCAGCCACAACAGGCTGGTGCCGGAGGCGACGCCGGGGCGGCGGGCGTCCTCGTCGGAGAGCCCCTCGACCTTGGCGATCACCGCCCCGCGCAGGTAGTCGAGGAAGGCCAGCAGAGTGGTGGGCTCGTCCGCGTTGGTGCTCGGCGGGCGGGTGTCGGTGAGCTTGCTCGGCGCGGTGGCCGCGGTGGCCGCGGTGGCCGCGGCGCTCCCGGCGTTCTCGGTGTTCTCTGTCACCGCGCCACCCTAGCTATCACCCGCGCTGCGGAACACGGGGTTTGAACGTCCGTCACCGATCGCCGCCACCGGCCGGCGTCACCAACCCTGCGCCGCGACCCAGTCCGCGAGGTGCCGGGCGCAGTCGTCGACCGACTCCCGCCAGCTGTGCCCGGCGCCCTCCCCCGCCTCGTCGCTGACGTGCTTGACCAGTCGCACCGGCACCCCGGCCCGGTGGGCGACGGTGGCGACGGCGTAGCCCTCCATGTCGACCAGGTCGGCGTGCTCGGCGAGCCGGTCGCGGGCGGCCGGGTCGGAGACGAACAGGTCGCCGGTGGCCAGGACCGGCCCGTCGCCCTTGCCGATGACCAGCGGGGCGCCGTACTGGCGTCCGGTGAGTGCCTGCAGGGCGGCCGTGTCGAGGTCGTGCTGGATCACCTGGACCACGTGGTGGGTGCCCTCCCAGCCGGGGCGCAGCGCGCCGGCCGTGCCCAGGTTGATCACCTCGGCGGGCTTCTGCCCGTGCGCGAGGACGGCGGCCAGGGCGGCGGCGGCGTTGACCTTCCCGATCCCGGTGAGCAGCACGGGCAGTCGGTCGTCCAGGTGGGCGGCCTCCTCGCGGACGGCGACGACGAGCAGCGGACGGTCGGGCGAGATCGTTCCAAGCAGGCGCATGTGTCCATCGTACGGAGCACGGGGGTGCCGCACCCGGGAGCGCGCGCCCACGAACGGAGCCCCGCGCTCCGCCTGTCGGGGGAACCGCGTAGGGTGCGGCCAGCGTCGGACGGTTCGCCACCTCTCCACACGGGCGACGCCGTGGATCACGGCACGGACGACGACCGGACCGCGACCGGACGGCGACCCGGGCGGCGGCGGAGCGGCGGACGGGCGAGCGAACGGGCGAGCGGACGGCCCGGGACGCGCGTGCGACCCGTGCGGAGGCGTGCGGAAACCGTGCACGACATGCTCAAGATCGGCGCAAGTCAGGTGTGGCCGGGGGGAGTCGCGGCCATACTGCTGCCATCGGCCGGGCCCAGGGGAACGGGTCCGGCCCCAGGGGAGGATGAGGCGGGTGGCGACACCAGTAGGCAACGGCGCTCCGGGCGCCGCGAACCCGGCACGGCCGGACCGGCCGTCGGGACCACCGGCCGCGGGGGGCGGCGCGCCGGTGCTCGTGAAGCCCGGCACGCCCCCGGCGGCCGTCCCGGGCGTGGTGCCGGCCCGGCGCTCCGGGGTGCTCGCCCCCACCGGCGTCCGCGCCCGGCTCGCGCAGGCCACCCGGACGGCGCCCGGCCGGCTGCGGCTGGCCGGGGTGGTGCTCGCGGTGGCGACGGTGGCGTTCGGCGGGCTCACCGCCTGGCAGTTGGAGACCAGGGCGCAGGCCGCCGACCGGGTGGTCTCGTACAGTCAGCCGCTCAGTCGGGACGCCGCCGAGATCCACCGCAACCTGGCCGACGCCGCCACCACGGCCGCGACCGGTTTCCTGCTGGCCGGTGCCGAGCCGAAGGACGTCCGGGACCGCTACGAGCACGACCTCGCCACGGCCGCCGAGCTGGTCGCCCAGGCCGCCGCCCGGACCACCGCGACCTCTCCCGCACAGGACTCGCTCGCCCGGCTGAACCAGCAACTCCCGGTGTACGCAGGCCTGGTGGAGACGGCCCGGGCCGACAACCGGCAGGGCATCCCGCTCGGCGGCGCCTATCTGCGGTACGCCTCCGAGCAGATGCAGACCGTCCTGCTGCCGGCGGCCGCGGAGCTGGCCGCCACCGAGAACGACGAGCTGGCGAACGACTACGCGGCGGCCAAGTCGGTGCCGTGGGGGGCGTACGGCCTGGCACTGATCACCCTGGCGGCACTGGGCTGGGTGCAGCTGACGCTGTTCCGCCGCACCAACCGGGTGTTCAACGTCGGCCTGCTGGGCGCCACCGCCGCCGTGCTGGCCGGGGCGCTCTGGCTCACCGTCGCCGGGCTGACCACCAACGCGGCGCTGAAGCGCAGCGACAGCGAGGGCGCGACCCCGCTGCGGTCGCTCAACTACGCCCGGGTCGACGTGCTGACCGCCCGGCTCTCGGAGAACCTGCACCTGGTCGCCCGCGGCTCCACCACCAAGTACGCCGACCAGTGGACGAAGGCCACCGAACACCTGGACGGGGCCGCGGTCAAGGGCGATCCGCTGGAGCGGCGCACCGGTTCGCTCCCGGAGGCCGTCCGGCTCGCGCCCGCGGCCGCCCAGCCGGACGTCCGGGACGCGGTGCAGCAGTTCGACGAGTGGCACGACCGGCACAACGAGGCCCGGAAGCTGGAGGTCGACGACGCGAACTACCAGGGCGCCCTGGACGCGACCGTGGCGGCCGCGGCCGACGCGCACACCGCCGACGCGGCCTTCAACGCCACCGACCGGGCGCTCGCCCGGGCCGCCGACATCGAGCAGGGCCGGTTCGAGCAGTCCGCGAAGGGCACCGGCGGGGACCTGCGCACCGCCGCCGTCGCGGCCGCGCTGCTCGGGCTGGTGGCCGCGGCCGCCGCGCTGCGGGGCCTGGGCCGACGACTGGCCGAGTACCGGTAACGGGCAAGGGGGAAACGGACAGATGCGCACGAGAACCGTACGGACCAGGCCCTTCGCCGCCCTGGCACTGCTGACGGCCGGCGCCGCGGTGCTCGCCGGGGGCGGCCCGGTCGGCGCCGCGCCGACGACCACGACCGCCGCCGGCGCCGCGCCCCGGGCGGCGCAGCAGGAGGAGGGCCCCGCCGACACCTGCGACGTCACCAAGAGCGTGCCGCCGAGCACCGAGGACGGGCCGGCCGTGAAGGCCATCAAGGCCAAGCGCAGCCTGGTGATCGGCGTCGACCAGAACAGCTACCGCTGGGGCGCCCGCAACCCGAACACCGGCCAGATCGAGGGCTTCGACATCGACCTGGCCCGGGCGATCGGCGCGGCGATCATCGGCGACCCGGACAAGGTTGTGCTCAAGCCGGTGGCGACGGCCGACCGGATCGACGCGATCAAGAAGGGCCGGGTCGACCTGATCGTCCGCACCATGACGATCAACTGCAAGCGGATGGAGGACGTCGCCTTCTCCAAGCCGTACTTCAACATCACCCAGCGCGTCCTGGTGCCCAAGGCCTCCCCGGCGAAGACCATCGACGACGCGGTCAAGGGCCGGACGGTCTGCGTCGCCGACGGCTCCACGGCCCAGACCGTGGTCAACGGCATGAAGACCGCCGGACAGGTCGTCACCGTCGGGAACCAGCTGGACTGCCTGGTACTGCTGCAGCTCGGCAAGGCGGACGCCGTCATGACCGACAACGGCCTGGCGGCCGGCCAGGCCGCCCAGGACCAGACGGTGCGGATCGTGGACGGCGAGGCGCAGCCGGAGGTGATCGGCGTCGCCATGCTGAAGGAGAGCCCGGACCTGACCGCCCGGGTCAACCAGGTGCTGGCCGACTACTACGCGCGCGGCGACTGGGCCCGTTCGTACGAGCACTGGCTCAAGCCGTACATGCTCAACGACGCCGACCACTACTGGCCCGGCACGCGCTGAGGACCGAACGCGGGAGGGGCCGGGGACCGAACGCGGGAAGGAGCCCGGTCCGAACCGGGGGACGCGCCCGGGAAGGGGAACAGGAGGCGGACCGGGAGGCGGGCCCGGAGGCCGACCGGGGGCGCACGGACGACCACACGAACGACCGCGCCGGGGCACCGTTCGGGCGGCACGGGCCCGGGGCGTTGACACCGTCTTGACGCCCCGCGCCCGTTCCGCCCGAACGGTCACCGGCTAGGGTTCGGGACGATCACCGCGGGGAGACCCGTGGTGGACAGGGGGGTTGTCGTGGGATCGCCCGTCGTACGCGTCGGGATCGCACGCGAGGAAGGAAGGACACCGCGGTGGCGGCATCGGCTGGCCCGGTACTGAGCCGGGAGGAGGTGGACCGCGCGCTGGCGCGCCTCGGCGCGGAGCGGGACGCGGTCGAGTCGGCGCTGCTCGCCCTGCAGGACCACCCGGGCCTGCGGCTGCTGGACGGCGCCGAGCTGTCCGGGCGCACCCTGGAGCGCTGGTCGGTCGCCGGGAAGGGTCTGCCGCTGCTCTGGGCGCTGTTCGACCGCTACTCCGAGGCGTTGGCCTCGGCACGCGCCGTGCGGGCCCGCAAGGCCAAGCCCGGCGGACCCGAACTCGCCGAACTGAGCGAGCTGTTGACCGGTGACGCGGTGACCGTTCCGGGCGGTGCGGTGCCGGACGGTCCGCACCTGCTCGGCGCGCCCGCCAAGCTGGTCGAGCGGATCAGCCTGGACGCGCTGATGACCCGGATGAACTCCTGGTACGCGACCGTGCTGGAGGTGGTCAGCGCCGCCGACGCGGTCTGGTCCGCGTTGCCGGCCCGGATCGACCTGCTGCTGGCCGAGCTCCACCGGGTGCGGACGCTGGCCGGGTCGCTCGGCGTGCGGGCCGGGGGCCACCCGCTGGCCGACGACCTGGTAGCGATCGAGAAGGACCTCACCGAACTGCGCACCGAGGTGCACGGGGACCCGCTGGCGCTGTGGCGCCCGGCCCGGGTGCCCGCCCAGCGCGGCACGGTCCCGGAGGGTTCGGCCTTCGCCGGCCCCGCCGGGGTGGTCGACACCGAGCGGTTCGACCGGGCCGGGCGGGCGCTGGACGGCGTCCGGCTGGAGCTGGAGGACCTGCTGCGGCTGCGCGACGAGGCCGAGGAGCGGCTGCAGGGCGTCGGCGACCTGCTCCAGCGGGCCGACGCCACCCTGGCCGAGGCCCGCCGGGCGCGCGGCGAGGTGCTGGCGAAGATAGCGGCCAGTGACGTCCCGGCGGTGCCCGGCCCGGCCTCGGCGCTGCGCGAGCGGATCGTCGCGGCGCTGGACCTGCGCCAGGCCGGGCAGTGGGGCCGGCTGGCGCCGCTGCTGGACGCGTTGGAGGACGCCGCCGCCAAGGAGCTGGGCCGGGCCCGGCAGTCCCTCACCGAGGTGACCCAGCCGCTGGCCGTCCGCGCCGAGCTGCGCGGCCGGCTGGACGCCTACAAGGCGATGGCGGCCCGGCTGGGGGTCTCCGAGGACCCGGAAGTGATCGAACGGTACGAGAAGGCGCGCTGGCTGCTGTGGAGCGCGCCGTGCGACCTGCGGGCGGCGGCCGCCGCGGTGGCCCGGTTCCAGCAGTCCCTGCGGCCGGCCCAGACCGAGGCCGCGCAGGCTCAGGAGGCGGCCGGCCAGGCGCCGGTCGACGGACAGGTTCAGGGGGGCTGAGGTTGATGGGCGAGACGTGCGTACGGCCTGACTGTTCCGGCAGCGGCCGGATCGACGCCGACGGCTACTGCGACGAGTGCGGGCTGGCCCCGGCGGGCGGGACCACCGTGACGGCCGGGGCGTCCGCGGCGGGGACGGCAGCAGGAACAGCCGCCGGGCCGGCGACGGGAGCGCCGGCGGGGGCCGGTGCCGTCGGCCCCGGGTCGGCCTGCCCGCGCGACTGCTCCGGCACCGTCGACGCGGACGGCTACTGCGACGAGTGCGGCCTCACCCCGCCCGGCCCCGACACCGGCGTCACCCAGCCCTACGTCCCGTCCGCCCGGGTCTCCTCCGCGGCCTCCGGGCGCAGCGGCTCGGTCCGCTCGACCCGCAGCGGCTCGGCCCGCTCGATGTCCGGCCGTTCCCGCTCGCACCGCTCGACCCGCACCGGCAGCAGCCGCTCGGTCTCGGTGCGTTCCACCCGGGGCAGCAGCAGCGCGGGCACCCGCAACCGGCTGGGCGCCGGCCTGGTCACCGTGCCGACCGTCGAGACGGCCGATCCGGCCGCGGCGGTGCTGGCCAATCCCGAGGTGCCCGAGCGCAAGCGGTTCTGCTCCAAGTGCGAGGCCCCGGTGGGCCGGGAGAAGAACGGCCGCCCGGGCCGCCCGGACGGCTTCTGCACCAAGTGCGGCACGCCGTACTCGTTCACGCCCAAGCTGCGCCGGGGGGACCTGGTCGGCGGGCAGTACGAGGTGGTGGGCTGTCTGGCGCACGGGGGGCTCGGCTGGATCTACCTGGCGGTGGACCGGCGGCTCGACGACAAGTGGGTGGTCCTCAAGGGCCTGCTGGACACCGGGGACGAGGACGCGCTGGCCGCGGCCGTCGCCGAGCGGCGTTTCCTGGCCGAGGTGGACCACCCGAACATCGTCCGGATCATCAACTTCGCCGAGCACCCGGACCTGCGCACCGGTGCCACCGACGGCTACATCGTCATGGAGTACGTCGGCGGCAAGTCGCTCAAGGACATCGCCAACGACCGCCGCACCCCGGACGGCCGGCGCGAGCCGCTGCCGGTCGAGCAGGCGATCGCGTACGCCCTGGAGGCGCTGCCCGCCCTGGGCTACCTGCACGGCCGGGGCCTGGTGTACTGCGACTTCAAGATCGACAACGCGATCCAGAGCGGCGACACGCTCAAGATCATCGACATGGGCGCCGTCCGCCGCCACGACGACGACGGCCCGATCTACGGCACCATCGGCTACCAGGCCCCGGAGATCGCCACCGACGGCCCCTCCCCCGCCTCCGACCTGTACACCGTGGCCCGCACCCTCGCGGTGCTCACCTTCGACTTCCAGGGCTACAGCGGCATCCACCGCGACTCACTGCCCGGGCCGGAGGACGTCGAGGTCTTCGCCCGGTACGAGTCCTACTACCGCCTGCTGGTGCGCGCCACCGACCCGGACCCGGCCCGCCGCTTCTCCTCCGCCGAGGAGATGGCCGACCAGCTGACCGGCGTGCTGCGGGAGATCCTGGCCCTCCAGAACGACCGCCCCTACCCGGCACCCTCCACCCTCTTCGGCCCCGAACTGCGCGTCGTGGACACCGAGTTGGTGCTGCCCACCGAACAGGCCGGGCAGCTCCGGGTGGCCGGCCTGGACCCGGCCGGCGCCGCCCTCGCCCTGCCCATCCCCCGGGTCGACCCGAGCGACCCCAACGCCGGCTTCCTCGCCACCCTGCTCTCCCCCGACCCCGAGGAGGCGCTCGTCGCCCTGGCGGGCGCGCCCGTCGTCTCGGTGGAGAGCCGGCTGCGCGAACTGCGCGCCCTGCTCGAACTCGGCCGCCACCGCGACGCCGCGACCCGCCTCGACGAGCTGGAGCGGGACCACCCGGACGACTGGCGGGTGGTCTGGTACCGCGGCCTGACCGCCCTGGTCGGGGCCTGCCCGGACCAGGGCGGCGACGAACCGGCCGGCCCGCCCCGGGCGGCGGACCCCGAGCACCCCGAGGCGGACGGACGGGACACGGCCCTGCGGGCCGGCGCCGAGGCCTTCGACGCGGTCTACGACGCCTTCCCCGGCGAGGCCGCGCCCAAGCTGGCCCTCGCCATCTGCGCCGAACTGCTCGGCGACAGCGGCGACGCGGCCGAGTTCTACCGGCTGGTGTGGGCCACCGACCAGGCCTACCTGAGCGCCGCCTTCGGGCTGGCGAGGGTCCGGCTCGCCGAGGACGACCGCTCCGGCGCGGTCCGCGTCCTGGAGTCCGTCCCGGCCACCTCCAGCCAGTACACCGCCGCCCGGATCGCCGCCGTCCGGGCCCGGCTGCGCGAGCGCCCCGCCACCGACGAACTGGCCGGTGACCTCGGCGCGAGCTCCGCTCAGCTGACCGCGCTGCGGCTGGACGACCGCCGCCGCGAGGAGCTCTCGGTCGAGGTGCTCGGCGCGGCCCTCGGCTGGATCGGCGCCGGGTCGGCCGGGGCCGGGCCGACCGCCGACCTGGTGGTACTGGGACGTCCCGCACAGGAGCGGGAACTGCGCTTCGCCCTGGAACAGTCCTACCGGGTACTCGCCCGGTTGGCCGACCGGGCGGAGATCAGGATCGAGATGGTGGAGCGGGCCAACCGTGCCCGTCCCAGGACGTGGGTGTAGCCGATGCCGCAGCAGACCGAGTGCCCGAGCTGTTCCGAGCCGATGGACCGTGAGGACGCCTACTGCGGCTCCTGCGGGGCCGGTCGGGACGGCCGGGCCGCCCCGGGCGCGATGCCCGCGGGCTGGGCCGCCGCCCGGGGTGAGGCCGTACCGCAGCAACGCGGACCGGTCTGCGTGCACTGCGGGCAGCCGCAGGTCACCGCGGACGGCTACTGCGAGGGCTGCGGCGGCGCCCAGCCGCGCCCGCGCGACCACATGGAGAAGGCGCTCGCGGGCGTCGCCGGGGTCAGCGACCGCGGCGTGCGCCACCACCGCAACGAGGACAGCTTCACCGTCGCCGCGAGCTCGCTGCCCGGCGGCGAACCGGTCGTGGTCGCCGTGGTGTGCGACGGCGTCTCCTCCTCCGACCGCCCGGACGAGGCCTCGGCAACCGCCGTCGACGCCGCCTCCGAGTCGCTGCTGACCTCGCTGGAGGCCGGCCGGGACCCGAACGAGGCGATGCGTTCGGCCGTCGCCGACGCCGCCAAGGCCGTCGCCGACCTGGCGACCGACGGCGCCGGCCCCACCCGGCCCGACCTCAACGCGCCCGCCTGCACCTTCGTCAGCGCGATAGCGGTGGGCAGCCGGGTCACCATCGGCTGGGTCGGCGACACCCGCGCGTACTGGATCCCGGACGACCGCGCCGCCGCCGAGCCCTTCCGACTCACCCAGGACGACTCCTGGGCGGCCCGGATGGTCGAGGCCGGGCTGATGAGCGAGGCCGAGGCCTACGCCGACCCGCGCGCGCACGCGATCACCGGCTGGCTCGGCGCCGACGCCGAGGAGGTCGTGCCGCACACCCTCGACTTCACCCCGCACGTCCCCGGCGTGGTGCTGATCTGCACCGACGGGCTGTGGAACTACGCCGAGGCGGCCACCGACCTGGCCTACTACGTGCGCCCGGACGCCCGCGCCGAACCGCTGGCGACAGCCCAGACCCTGGTGAAGTTCGCGGTCGCCGCCGGCGGCCACGACAACATCACCGTCGCGGTGCTGCCGATCGACCCGCCCGCCGTGCCCGTCGAGGAGGCCGACCCGACCCCCACGGCGCTGGACCTGCCGGTGCTGGAGCGCCCGGGGCCGGCCGCGCGCCCGGTCCCGGAGGACGACGAGGACCACGACCCGACCCTGCCGGACATCCCGGTGATCGGCTCCCCCGCCGCCCCGCTGCCCCCGGCACCGCCGGTACCGCCCGCACCGCCGGCGGTCCCGCCGGCACCGCCCGCCGCACCGCCCGTCCCGCCGCCCGTCCCGCCGCTGCCGCCGCACCCGCCGACGGCCTGACCCGCCGTCCGGCCGCCGGCCCTGCGCCACGGTCCGCCGGCCCGGCCGGCGGACCGCCCCGCGTCCTGATCGCATCCACCCCCTCACCCGACGGGAGCCGACCGCCCCATGGCAACACTGGCGAAGCCGAACCTGCCCAGGTTCGACGTGGAGATCTTCCAGAACGAGTACCTGGCCGACGGCGCCCGCGAGGTCAACGCCATCGTCACCGTCACCTCGACCGGCGGAGGCACCTCCGGCGGCCGCCCGCTCGGGATCGCCGACGCCGGACCGGCCGGGGCCGAGGCGGCCACCGCCGTGGTGGTCCTGGTGGACTGCTCGGGGTCGATGGACTACCCCAAGAGCAAGATCAACGGCGCCCGGGAGGCCACCGCCGCCGCCATCGACGCGCTGCGCGACGGCACCGCCTTCGCGGTGGTCGCCGGCACCCACGAGGCCCGCGACATCTACCCCGGCGACGGCACCCTCGCCACCGCCTCCGCCGCCACCCGCGAGCAGGCCAAGGAGTCGCTGCGCCGCCTCACCGCGGCCGGCGGCACCGCGATGGGCACCTGGCTGGCCAAGGCCGACAAGCTCTTCCTGACCCGCCGCGACATCGCCATCCGGCACACCATCCTGCTCACCGACGGCAACAACGAGCACGAGTCGGCGGAGGACCTGGCCCGCACCGTCGAACGGGTCAGCGGCCACTTCACCGCCGACTGCCGAGGCGTGGGCACCGACTGGCGGATCGACGAACTGCGCACGATCTCCTCGGCGCTGCTCGGCACCGTCGACATCGTCGCCGAGCCCTCCGGCCTCGCCGAGGACTTCCGCTCGATGATGGCCGGCGCGATGGGCAAGCAGGTCGCCGACGTCGCGCTGCGGATCTGGACCCCGGCCAACGCCACCGTGAAGTTCGTCAAGCAGGTCGCCCCCGCCGTCGAGGACCTGACCGCCCGCCGAACCGAGGCCGGGCCCCGGGCCGGCGACTACCCCACCGGCTCCTGGGGCGACGAGAGCCGCGACTACCACGTCTGCGTGCAGGTCCCGGCCGCCGTGGTCGGCAGCGAGATGCTCGCCGCCCGGATCAGCCTGGTGCTGCCCCCGCAGGTCGGCAGCGGCACCCCCGAGGTGCTCAGCCAGGGCCTGGTCAAGGCGGTCTGGACCGACGACCTGGCGTCCTCCACCCGGATCAGCCCGCAGGTCGCCCACTACACCGGGCAGGCCGAGCTCGCCTCCTCCATCCAGGAGGGCCTGGAGGCCCACCGCGCCGGCGACGTCGACCGCGCCACCGCCAAGCTGGGCGCCGCCGTCCGGATCGCGCACGCGACCGGGAACGAAGGCACGTTCAAGCTCCTGCAGAAGGTGGTGGACGTGGTGGACCCGAAGGAGGGTACGGTTCGGTTCCGTAAGAACGTGAGCGAGGCCGACTCGATGACCCTCGAGACCCGGTCCACCAAGACGGTACGTGTGAAGAAGTGACCGCTGAAGACGTGACCGGGCCGGCACCCCGGCGCGGCGCCGCACCGAGCCGGCCCGAAACGAGGGGGACCTGATGCCGATCTGCCCGAGGGGCCACGAGTCGCAGGCCGAGGACTGGTGCGACTTCTGCGGCTTCCCGATGACCCCGCCGGCCCCGGCCCCGGGCGCCCACGGGGGCTACCCGGGTGCGCCCGGCACCGGACCCGCACCCGGCGCACCCGCCGGGCACCCGGAGCACGGCGGTGCGCCCTACGGCCCGCCGCCGGTTCCCCCGACCGCGCCGCCCGGGGCCGTGCCCCCGCCGCCGCCCGCGCCCTTCCCGCCCGCGGGCCCGACGCCCCCGCCGGGCGCCTACCCTCCCCCCGGCGCTTACCCGCCGCCCGGGGCCTACCCGCCCGCCGGCCACGCGGCAGCGCAGGGCCTCACCGAGGGCCTGACCGTCTGCCCGATCTGCCGCAGCCCGCAGACCGGCCGGTTCTGCGAGGAGTGCGGCTACGACTACGAGCTCTCCACGCCCTCGCACCGCCAGGCCCCGGCCGCCGGCGCGCCCGCGCCCGGCCCGGCCCAGCCGCCCCCGCTGAACATCCCGGCGGCGTACGGCGGCGCCCCGCAGCAGCCACAGTCCCCGTACGGCCAGGCGCCGCACGAGCAGGCGTCGCACGAGCAGGCCCCCGGCCGGCAGGCCGTCGCCCCGCCCGTCCCGCAGCAGTCGCAGGCCCCGGCGCAGCCGCACACCTACGGCTACCCGCCCGTCGGCGGGCAGCAGGGGACGGCGCCGGAGGCCGCGTTCCCCGAGGCCCCGGTCCGCGAGGACTCCGGCCCGGTGTACGCCCAGCCGGCCGGCCCCGGCCCGAACAACCGCGGCGGCGACTTCGGCACGTCCTTCCACCTCGCCCCGCCGCAGCCGCAGCACCCCCAGCACGAGGCCGCCCCGGCCGAGCCGGTGCGGACCACCTGGATCGCCGTGGTCGCGGCCGACCGGGACTACTTCACCGACATGATGGCCCGCAGCGGCCCCGAGGCGGCCGGCCTGTTCTTCCCGCCGTACTGCCCCGAGCGCCGTATCCCGCTGACCGGCCGCGGCCAGCTGCGGATCGGCCGGCGCAGCCAGCACCGGGGCACCGTGCCGGAGATCGACCTGTCCGTCCCCCCGGAGGACCCGGGCGCCTCGCACCAGCACGCGCTGCTCGCCGAGCAGGCGGACGGCAGCTGGGTGCTGGTGGACCAGGACTCGACCAACGGCACCACCATGAACGGCGGCGCGGAGCCGGTCGCCCCGCACACCGCGGTGCCGCTGAACGACGGTGACCGGATCCACATCGGCGCCTGGACGACCATCACGGTGCACCGCGCCTGACACATCCCTGAGTGCGCGTCAGCGACAACTCCGGCCGGGCCGGGCGGAATTCAACATTTCGCCCGGCCCGGCCTTTCTTCCCGATTCCTCAAAGAATCCCCAAATCCCGGTCCACGGTGTGCACAGGACGCCCCGGAACCCCTATTCTCAGGGCACATGACTGCAGCTATATCCGCCGACGGCATCCGTCAGCGGTACGGGGATGTGCAGGCCGTCGACGGGGTGTCCCTCACCGTCGAGGCCGGCGAGTTCTACGGGATCCTGGGCCCCAACGGCGCCGGGAAGACCACGACCATGGAGATCCTGGAAGGCGTCCGTCAACCGGACGAGGGCCGGGTCGAGCTGCTGGGGATGGCTCCCTGGCCGCGCAATCCGAAGCTGCTGCCGCGAATCGGCGTGCAGTTCCAAGCTTCCGCTTTCTTCCGGAAACTGACGGCCCGGGAGACCATCCGCACCTTCGCGTCGTTCTACGGGGTCGGCCCCAAGCGGGCCGACGCGATGCTGGAGCGGGTCGGTCTCGCCGACAAGTCCGAGACCCTGACCGACCAGATGTCCGGCGGCCAGGCCCAGCGCCTGTCGATCGCCTGCGCGCTCGCCCACGACCCCGAGCTCGTCTTCCTGGACGAGCCCACCACCGGTCTGGACCCGCAGGCCCGGCGCAACCTCTGGGACCTCCTGCGCGACATCAACGCCGAGGGCCGCACGGTCGTGCTGACCACGCACTACCTGGACGAGGCCGAGGTCCTCTGCGACCGGGTCTCGATCATGGACCACGGGAAGATCCTGCACACCGGCGCCCCGGCGGCGCTGATCCGCGAGATCGACGACACCGTCCGGATCAGCGTGGCCTCCGGCCAGCTGCCGGTCGACCGGGCCCGCGAGCTGCTGACCGCGGGCGGCGCCGACATCGCCACCCTGGAGGACGACACCGTCTCGCTCTCCGTCTCCACCCGCCTTCCGGGCCCGGTGCTCAGCGTCCTGGCCGAGCAGAACGCGCTGCGCGGCCTCGAAGTGCGCGGCGCCACCCTGGAGGACGTCTTCCTCCAGCTGACCGGACGGGAGTTCCGCGCATGACCGCCACCACCCCCACCGAGCCGAAGGTCCCCGCCCAGCGGGGCGGTCCGGCCGGCGCCACCGGCGAGCGGGAGCGGGTCAGCGCGTTCTGGAGCCTGTCCCGCGCGATGCTGCTCGGCATGAAGCGCGACCGCACCGCGACCTTCTTCATCCTGCTCTTCCCGCTGGTGTTCCTGGTCTTCTTCGGCACCGTGACCAAGGGCGCCGGCAGCCCGCACGCCAAGGTGGCCCAGGTCGGCGCGGTGAAGCTGTTCGACTCGATGCAGGGCGACGCCCGGTCCGGGCTGAACGAGGTCCTCACCATCACCAGGGCCGACGACGAGGCGGCCACGCTGGAGAAGGTCCGCAAGGGCGACTTCGACGCGATGATCACGCAGGGCCCGGACGGCAAGGTCGAGCTGCGCTACAGCGCCGCCGACACGGTCCGCGCCGGCGCGCTCCGGGGCATCCTCGACTCGGTGGTCCAGAGCGCCAACCAGGCGGCCACCGGCCAGCCGCCGGCCTACGTGCTGGACGCCCAGCAGGTCGAGGACAAGTCGCTCAAGCCGATCCAGTTCCTCACCCCCGGCCTGCTCGGCTGGGCCGTCGCCACCGGCGCGGTGTTCGGCGCCGCGCTGACGCTGGTCAACTGGCGCAAGACCAAGGTGCTGCGCCGACTGCGGCTGGCCCCGATCAGCGCGGGCACGGTCATCAGCTCCCGGGTCGTGGTCTCGCTGCTGACCGCGCTCCTGCAGAGCGCCGTCTTCCTGGTCGTCGCCACGAGCTTCTTCGGGCTCAAGCTCACCGGCAACTGGTGGCTGATCATCCCGCTGGTGGCCTGCGCGACGCTCGCCTTCATGTCGATCGGCCTGCTGGCCGGCTCGGTCGCCAAGACCGAGGAGGCAGCCAACGGCATCTCCCAGGTCATCGTGCTGCCGATGTCCTTCCTGTCCGGCTCGTTCTTCCCGCTGGACGGCGCCCCGGGCTGGCTGCAGACCGTCTCCAAGGTCATGCCGCTGCACTACCTGGTCGAGTCCGCCCAGACGGTGCTGACCCGCGGCGGCGGCGTCATGGACGCCCTGCCGACCATGGGCGGCCTGCTGCTCTTCGCGGCGGCGCTGACCGGGGTCGCCTGGAAGCTGTTCAAGTGGGAGGACGTCTGACGGTCCCGCACCGACGGTCGATCCCGACGGGGTCGTACGCCTCCGGACCCGCGCCCTTGGTCCTGGTGTACGACCCCGTCGGCGTCTGCGACCATGGTCGGGTGAGAGAGATCCGGCGGGGCACGTTGAGCGAGGAGACCTTCTTCGACCAGGTCGGCGGTGAGCCGACCTTCCGACGTCTGGCCCACCTGTTCTACGAGGGCATCGCCGAGGACGAACTGCTGCGGCCGATGTACCCCGAGGACGACCTCGGCCCGGCCGAGGAGCGCATGGCGCTGTTCCTGATGCAGTACTGGGGCGGCCCGCGCACCTACAGCGACCGGCGGGGCCACCCCCGGCTGCGGATGCGGCACGCGCCGTTCAAGGTCGACCGCGCGGCCCACGACGCCTGGCTGAAGCACATGCGGGCAGCCGTCGCGGGTCTGGAGCTGGAGGCCGACCACGAGCGGCAGTTGCTGGACTACCTGACGTACGCCGCCGCCTCGATGATCAACACCGAGGGCTGAGCGGAGCGGCGGCCCTCCCGGGCCGCACCGGCCCCGGATCGTGCCGGCCCTGGATCCTGTCGGCCCTGGATCCTGCCGTCCGCGGATCCTGCCGGCCCCGGCCGCGTCGGCCGATCGGGCGTGCTGTCGGACCGGACGTGCTACCCGACCGGGCTGAGCCCCAGCCCCGCGCCCGGCGCGGCCACGGTGCGCACCGCCACCGAGCCCGCCGGGGCGCTCAGCCGCAGCCAGCCCCCCGCCCGGTGCACGGAGAGCGGCACACCGGGCTTCAGGAAGCCCATCACGTGCGCGGCGTGCACCGCCCGCAGCGGCAGCTCCGGCAGCACGGACACCGGCCGGGACCAGATCTCGTCGGCCAGCGCGTCCAGCACCGCACGGGTCCGGTGGTGCACCGGCACGGCCTCGCTGCGCTCGCGGAACTCCCGCACCCCGGCCATGAGTTCCGGGTACACCTCGGCCACCGGCGGGGCCCCGGCCGGCCGCCAGCCGGTGCGCGGCGGCAGCAGTCCGGCCCAGGCCGGGCCGGTCACCGGCGCGGGCAGCGCGACGCTGCCCGCCTCGTCGTCCACGCCGTCCAGCAGTCGCCCCGCCGAGACGGTCAGGTCCACCGCCTCGTCGAGGCCGCCCAGCCGCGCGGTCCGGATCGCCAGCGCGCCCGAACCGCCCAGCGGCAGCCGCCCGAAGACCGCCAGCACACCGTCCCCGCCGCCCGGCCCCACCGCCTGCAGGCGCACCGCGGCCGCCTTGTCGAAGCGCAGCAGGCGCAGCAGGAAGGCGGAGAGGTCGGCGGCCTCCCCGGCGTCGGTCAGGGCGAGGCGGGCGGTGACGGTCAACGCAGCTCAGCTCGAATCATCACGTGGCGGTCGGTCGGCGGCGGTCAGACGGCGGCGGGCACGGCGGCGGCCTTCGCGGCAGCGGGCACGGCGGCCTTCGCCGCGGCGGGCACCGCGGCGGTCCTCGCCTCGGCGGGCTCCTCCATGAAACGGCCGAGGAACTCCCGCTCCACGGGCGAGATCCGGCGCGGCCGGCCCTCGGCCAGGTCGTAGGGCACGACCACGGTGGACGCCCGGACGTACACGGTCTCGGTGCCGTCCTCCGCGACGTCCTTGACCTCGTACGAGACGGTCAGCGCGGCGCCACCGATCTTCGTCACCCAGGTCTCGACGGTGACCGGCTCCGGCCGGTGCACCAGCGGGCGCTTGTAGTCGATCTCGTGGCGCGCCACCACCGAACCGCCCGCGAACTCCCCGGCGCCGGCCGCGGCGGCCTGGGTGAACATGAAGTCGATCCGGGCCTCCTCCAGGTAACGCAGGAAGACCACGTTGTTGACGTGCCCGAAGGCGTCCATGTCGGACCAGCGCAGCGGGCAGGCGTAGATGTGGCGAGCCACGGGTGTTCTCCTCGGTTCCGGTCGCCCGCCGCCGCCGTCTCCTCGCGGACGACGGACGGTGGCGATGGGCCGCGGCCCGGCAGGCCGCCCCGGAGGGCAGTCTGCCGGGCCGTCGTGACAGCTGGGTGTCAGCCTCGGGTCAGCTTCTTGTACGTGGCCCGGTGCGGACGGGCGGCGTCGGCGCCGAGCCGCTCGATCTTGTTCTTCTCGTAGGACTCGAAGTTGCCCTCGAACCAGAACCACTTGCTCTCGCCCTCGTAGGCGAGGATGTGGGTGGCCACCCGGTCCAGGAACCAACGGTCGTGGGAGATGACCACGGCGCAGCCGGGGAACTCCAGCAGGGCGTTCTCCAGCGAGGAGAGCGTCTCGACGTCGAGGTCGTTGGTGGGCTCGTCGAGGAGCAGCAGGTTGCCGCCCTGCTTGAGGGTGAGCGCCAGGTTCAGGCGGTTGCGCTCACCGCCGGAGAGCACACCGGCCGGCTTCTGCTGGTCCGGGCCCTTGAAGCCGAAGGCCGACACGTAGGCGCGGGACGGCATCTCGACCTGGCCGACGTTGATCCAGTCCAGACCGTCGGAGACGACCTCCCAGAGGGTCTTCTTCGGGTCGATGTTGGAGCGGGACTGGTCGACGTAGCTGATCTTGACCGTCTCGCCGACCTTGACCGTGCCGCTGTCCGGGGTCTCCATGTCCTGGAGCATCTTGAACAGGGTGGTCTTGCCGGCGCCGTTCGGGCCGATGATGCCGACGATGCCGTTGCGCGGCAGGGTGAAGCTGAGGTCGTCGATCAGGACCTTCTCGCCGAAGGCCTTGTTGAGGTTCTCGACCTCGATGACGACGCTGCCCAGACGCGGGCCCGGCGGGATCTGGATCTCCTCGAAGTCCAGCTTCCGCATCTTGTCGGCCTCGGCCGCCATCTCCTCGTAGCGGGCCAGACGCGCCTTGGACTTCGCCTGGCGGCCCTTGGCGTTGGAGCGGACCCACTCCAGCTCTTCCTTGAGGCGCTTGGCGCGCTTCGCGTCCTTCTGCCCCTCGACCTTGAGACGCGACTGCTTGGTCTCCAGGTAGGTCGAGTAGTTGCCCTCGTACGGGTAGGCGCGGCCGCGGTCGAGCTCCAGGATCCACTCGGCGACGTTGTCCAGGAAGTACCGGTCGTGGGTGACGGCGACGACGGTGCCCTTGTACTTCTCCAGGTGCTGCTCCAGCCAGTTCACCGACTCGGCGTCCAGGTGGTTGGTGGGCTCGTCGAGCAGCAGCAGGTCGGGGGCCTCCAGCAGCAGCTTGCAGAGCGCGACGCGGCGCTTCTCGCCACCGGAGAGCTTGGTGACCGGCCAGTCGCCGGGCGGGCAGCCCAGGGCGTCCATGGCCTGCTCCAGCTGGGCGTCCAGGTCCCAGGCCTCGGCGTGGTCCAGGTCCTCCTGGAGCTTGCCCATCTCGTCCAGCAGCGCGTCCGAGTAGTCGGTCGCCATCAGCTCGGCGATCTCGTTGAAGCGGTTGAGCTTCCCCTTGATCTCCTTGACGCCGTCCTCGACGTTCTCCAGAACGGTCTTGGACTCGTCGAGCGGCGGCTCCTGGAGCAGCATGCCGACGGTGAAGCCGGGCGAGAGGAAGGCGTCGCCGTTGGAGGGCTGCTCCAGGCCGGCCATCATCTTCAGCACGGTGGACTTACCGGCGCCGTTGGGGCCCACGACGCCGATCTTCGCTCCGGGGAGGAAGCTGAGCGTCACGTCGTCAAGGATGACCTTGTCTCCGTGAGCCTTGCGCACCTTGCGCATCGTGTAGATGTATTCCGCCACGTGAGATCGCTCCGGCGTCGTCGGGAGTAATTCGGGTTTCAGCGTTCCATTGTGCCGCACCCGGCCGCGGGTCCCGAACCGCCGTGGTGCCCCTCCGGGGTATCCCCGGCCCCGCCGGCGCGTGCCGGGGCCCGCGCCGGCCGCCTCCCCCGCGAACGCCCGGGCCCGGTCCCGGACGATCACGGAGGTCGGAGCCCGTGGAACGCGGAAGCCCGGCCCGGTGGAGCCCGGAAACCCGACCCCGCGGAGCGCGGAAACCCGGCCCCGTGAAACGCAGAAGCCCGGCCCCCCGCAGCGATTGCGGGGGGCCGGGCCGGGCTCTGCGTCAGGGCTTCAGGGGGTCAGCGCCCCCGGGGCCCGCGGAGCCGGGTCAGGCGGTGGTGCGACCGTGGCGGCCGCGGCGGCGCAGGACGAAGACTGCGGCGCCACCGGCCACGACCAGGCCACCGGCGACGGCGGCGAGGATCGGGGTCGAGTCATTGGCACCGGTCTGGGCCAGGCCACCGGTGCCCGGGGCGGTGCTGGTCGGAGCCGGGGACGGGTGGCCGGCGCCGGTGCTCGGGGTGCCCGAGGGGGTGCCGGTCGGGGCCGGGGTGCCCGACGGGGTGCCGGTCGGCGTGCCGGTCGGGGTGCCCGTGCCGGTCTTGCAGTCCAGGACGCCCTCGAAGTCGCGGCTGTAGCCGTTCGGGCCGGTGACGGTGATCTTGTAACCGGTCTTCTCGGCGACCGGGACGAGCACGCTCTCGGTCTTGCCGGGCTGGACGGTCACCTGCTGCTTGCCGACCGTGACGGTACCGGCCTCGTCGCCACCGTTGGTGACGGAGACGCGCACGCCGTTGTTGGCGCACTCGACCTTGGCGGTGCTGTCGATCAGCGCGCCCTTGCCCTGCTTCCAGGTGGCCTTGGCCGCGTCCGCGACGTTCAGCTTGGTGGAGCCGGCCAGGATCATGGTCTGGCTGTGGTCCTCACGGGTGTAGCCCTTGCTGAGGAAGACACGGCCGCTGGGGACCACGGTGGAGGCGGTGGCGTTCACCGTGACCGAGCCGTCCGGGGTGCCGGCCGGCACGTCCAGGAACAGCTGGGTGTCCTTGGCGATCGGACCGGCGACCGAGCCGCCGACCGGCTTGTTGTCCTTGTCCAGCAGCTTGACCTTGTCGGCGGCGTCGCCGCTGACGGCCAGCTTCACCTCGGAGGCGCTGGAGTTGAGGGTGAACGGGCCGAGCTTGGCGCCGGACTTGCCGGAGACCGAGTCCGGGCTGAGGCTCAGCGAGGGCTTGGGCTCGGCGGCGATGCCCTTGTTGGCGGCGCCGGTCAGGTAGTCCCGGAGCTTCTTGGCCTCGGGGCTGCGCGGGGTGGCGTTCTTGTTGTCCGAGTACTTCCAGATCGCGGCCTGGGTGCCCGCGGCGGCGTCCTCGGGGGTCAGGCTGCCCGCACCGGCGGCCTTGGCGAGCGCCGTGAGGTCCTTGACCTGCGGGTACGAGTTCTCCAGGATCCAACGGATCTTGGCGGCGGCCTCGACCTTGTTCTTGTCGCCGAGGGAGCTGGAGGCCCAGTCGGACTCCTGGTACTGAATCTTCTTCCGGATGTCGACCGGGAAGCCGAAGTCGATGCAGTAGGTCTGCAGCTCGCCGTCGGCGGTCTTGAGGGTGAACAGGCCGCCGTCGACCGTGCCCTCACCGTCGACGTCGATCTTCTCGCCGAGCATCGTGGGCTGCACCACTGCGGTCACGCCCGAACCCGGGGTGTCCGCCGCGACTGCCGCACCGGCGACGAACAGGCCTCCGCCCAACGCCACGCTGGTCGTGAGCATGACAGTGGTTATCCGGGACAGACTCCGCCCCTGCCTCTTGAACATCTGGGATCCCTCCGGGCCGGGCCGCTCCGAAGGGCAGCCCGCCGACTTGCCGTGCCGCGCGTGCCCCCTGTGGCACTGCTGCGGGTATGAACCAGACGAATCCTATTGACCCCCAGAGGTCCCGAAACCCCCATGCGAAATCAGGACGATTCCGTATCTGGATCGTTATCAATCCCCCCAGATTCCACACAAGCTGACGGTCGACCAGAAAATCTCCGGCCACTTTCCGTTATCCGCCGGGATTGCGCGTGCGGGCACAACAACCTTCTCGATCAACATATTTGTCGACAGGGAAGGTCACCGACCCGTCAGTTCGGCGCATCCGGCCCGACACCTTCCCGATCCCCCTCGGACACCTCCTCCTGCCCACCCGTCACCGACCGCAGGCCCGGCGGCAACGCCCGCGGGCCGGACCCCGGAGCGGCCCCCGCCGCCACCGCCGGCGCCGCCGCGGCCGCCCTGCGCGCCTCCAGTGCGCTCACGATCCACTCCGGCACCACCTCGACTCCGGGCTCCGCCCCGGCCTCCGCCCCGGCCGACCTCGCACCGACCGCCGGCTCCCCGCGCACCCCGGCCGCCCAACGGAACGCCGAGGTACCACGGGTGAGGTCGTGTCCGACCGATCGGGCGTCGATCTCCGCCCGGCTGCGCCGCGCCTCCCCGTCCACCCACTCCCGCACCCGCAGCCGACCGCTCACCAGCACCGGATCGCCCTTGGCCAGCGAGCCGATCAGGTTCACCGCCAGCGCCCGCCAGGCCGTCACCGTCACCCACTGCGTCCCGCCGTCCACCCAGCACCGGCGCTGCCGGTCGTACCGCCGCTCGGTGCAGCCGATCCGGAAGGTGGCCGTCGGCACCCCGCCGGAGGTTTCCGCATAGCTCACCTCCGTCGCGACATTGCCGAGCACCGTCACATGCATCTCGTTCACAGCGCACTCTCCGTTCTCGCCGATGCACCGTACGGAATCGACCGGTGCATCCGGAGCATGCACTTCGGGAGAAATTCGGGCCAGTGACTTCCTAAATCCTGTGGATAACTCGGCCCTGTGGAACAGCTGTCACTCGCAGGGGTGAATTTCAGCCTCCGGGGGGCGCTTCGCCCCCGTCTCTTCGCGGCCATGACAACAAACCCGCTGATCGACGCCGGGGGCCGACGCGCGCCGGAACGCCCGCCGGCGACCGTCCGCGCACGTCATCCGACCGGTGCGGCCGCGATTACCGCCCCCCACCCTCGCCGCCGGCGGCACATTCTCCGTGTCGAATCCATAACGGGTGAGGAGGCAGCCCCGTAACGAGTGCACAACGTCCGGCGCCGAAGACTCCCAGACCGCTGCACTCACGGCGTTCACCTGCGATTATCGGACCGCTCCACCAAACCGACACACCAGCGACGGTGTCGTCACACCCGGCCGAGGAACTGGACACCCTTATCCTGTCCCCGACAGGGCGAGGGCCCACCGACCCCCACCCCCACCCCTCGGGCACGGGGCGGACAGCGCGCGCCCAGGCGCTAGCCGCCCGGTCCCGGCCACGGTCACGCCCACCGAGGGTGTCGCCCGTCCCGCCCCCATAGCTCAGCGGATAGAGCACCCGCCTTCTAAGCGGTAGGTCGCAGGTTCGAATCCTGCTGGGGGCACCACCCTGCAATTCCCGCAGGCCGCCACGCCATTCGCGACCATGCGTAGCCGGCCGGGTCCGCCCGGTAATGTCCGGCACCCACCGCGCATAACCCGTGACAATCCGTGTCATGCCCGCTGCGAAAACTCCCGGCGGCCATTGCCGCGCCGCTCCGGGAATCGCCCCGGTGGCAATCGCCCGGCCCGGACAATCCCGCCAGGCTCCGCGAACGGCGGAAATCCCGGGCGAATCCCCCACCCGGGACATTCCGCCGGCCCGCCGACGACCGGTCAGCCCGCCAGCCCCGCCAGGTGGGCGTCCAGCAGCGCGATCTGCCGCGCCGGCGGGAACTCCGCCGGGGCGAACAGCGCCTGCACCACCAGCCCGAGCACGAAGGCCTGCGCCCCGGCGGCGACTTCGGCCGGATCGGCCCCCGCCGGGAGCTCGCCGAGCCGCTGGGCGTCCGCGACGAGCTCCGTGAGCGCCACCCGCGAGCGGGCGTACCGGCCCCCGTGGGCGTCCGTCAGCTCCGGATCGGCCAGGGCGTGGTCCCAGGAGCCGACCCAGATCCGGTTGCCCGCCGCGGCGTCCTCGTCCAGCGGCAGCACGTCCAGCAGCGCCGCCCGCAGCCGGGGCAGTCCGGCGGGCGGCGGCGGGCTGCCGTCGGCGGGCGCGGTGCGCCGGGGCCGTTCGCCCGAGCGCCGGTCCAGCTCCTCCAGGGCGTGCCGCAGCAGTGCCCGCTTGTTCGGGAAGTAGTGCGTCAACAGTCCGGTGGAGGCACCCAGCTCGGCGGCCACCGCGCGCAGGGTCAGTCCCTCGAAGCCCCGGGCGGAAAGCACCCGCCACACCCCCTCGGACACGTCCGAGCGGCGGGCGTCATGGTCTCCACGGGCCGGTGTCATGAGGGCTATCGTACATACCAAACGTTTGTTATGAATGATTCCGACCAGCCGCGCACCACCCGTGAAAGGCCCGCCCGTGTTTGCCGTACCGCTCACCGACACCGCCGAACTGCGACCGCTGGAGCCGTGGCAGGCCCCGGAGTTCCTGGCCCACATCGACCGGGCCCGCGCCCACACCGACCCGTGGATCCCGTGGGCCACCTTCTCCACCGACCCGGAATCGGCCCGCGCCACCCTGCAGCGCTACGCCGACGGCCAGGCCGCCGACCAGAAGCGGATCTTCGGCATCTGGCGGGACGGCACCCTGGTCGGCGGCGTGATGTTCGTCGGATTCGACACCACGTCCGGCGTCTGCGAGATCGGCGCCTGGACCGAGCCGGCCGGCGAGGGCGGCGGGCTCATCACCGCCGCCGTCCGGAAGCTGCTCGACTACGCCTTCGTCACCCGCGGCCTGCACCGCGCCGAGTGGTGGTGCACCTCGGTCAACGCCCGCAGCCGCGCCGTCGCCGAGCGGGTCGGCATGAAGCGGGACGGCGTGCTGCGCGAGTGGTACCTCCACAACGGCGTCCGCCTCGACAAGGAGATCTGGGCGATCCTGGCCCACGAGTGGTCCGCCCGGGCCTGAGCCCCCGGCGCCGCCCGAGCCCGGGCCTGGCGCACGGCGACGGCCCGGTGGACTCCCCCGCAGTCCACCGGGCCGCTCGTCGCTCCGAGCCCTGACGACCGCTCGGGCCGCCGCGCTCCCCGCTTCCCGGCCGTTCAGGCCCTTCAGGCCCTTCAGGCCGCGAGCACCGGCCGCTCCCCTTCGGAGCGCTCGGTCTCCGACGCGCCGCCCGCACTCCCGGCCGACCGCAGCCGCAGCGCCAGCAGCAGGGCCACCGCCAGCAGCCCGCCGGCCGAAAGGAACACCACGTCCACCGCGTCGGTGAAACCGACCAGAGCGTGCTCACGGGCGGCGCCGGTGAGCGTGCGGAGCGCACCGACCGTCCCTCCGGGCTCGCCCGCCTGGTAGACCCGGGTCAGCACGGTGCCGAACAGCGTCGCGCCGAGTGCGCTGCCGAGGGTCTGGAAGAAGCGCACCCCGGTGGTCGCGACGCCGAGCTGGTGGGCGGGTGCGGCCCCCTGCACCAGCATGACCAGCTGGCCGATCAGCTGGCCCAGCCCGCAGCCCAGCAGGGCGAGTTCGGCCAGCACCACCCACAGCGGGGTGGTCGGCCCGGTGAGGCCGAGCAGGGCCAGGGCGAGCGCCGCGAGGCCGGCCCCGGCCACCAGGAAGGTCCGCGGCACGTGGCCGCGGGCGGTCAGCCTGCCGACCAACAGGCCGACCGCGGTCATCCCGGCCGCCATCGGGATCAGGTAGAGGCTCGCCGTGGTCGGCTCGACGCCGCGGGCGATCTGCAGGTAGATCATCACGTAGACGATCGACCCGGTCATGGCCACCCCGACCAGGCCCTGGATCGCGAAGCCCAGCCGCACCGCACGGATCCGGAACAGCGACAGCGGCAGCACCGGTTCCGCGGCGGTGGCCTGACGCCACAGGAAGAGCACGAAGGCGGCCAGGGTCGCGGCGCCGAGCCCGAGGATCACCGGGGAGGTCCAGGCGTGGTCCTTGCCGCCCCACTCGGTGATCAGCAGCAGCCCGGTGGTGAAGGCCGCGGCGAGGGCCGCGCCGAGGAAGTCCAGGCTGCCCCGGCCAGCCGACGCCGGCAGCTTGAGCACCAGGGCGGCGCCGACCAGGACCAGCAGGCCGAGCGGCAGGTTGACGTAGAAGATCCAGCGCCAGCTGAGGTGGTCGGTGAGCAGCGCCCCGATCAGCGGGCCGACGGCCATGCCGAGGCCGGCGACGATGCCGCCCGCCGCCCCGCCCTTGCCCCCGCCCTCCTGCTCCGGGTCCCTGAGGTGGGCCATCACCACCATGGTGACGCTCATCAGTCCGCCGCCGCCGATGCCCTGGACGGCCCGGAAGGCGATCAGCTGCTCCATGCTCCGGGCAGCCCCGCAGAGCGCCGAGCCGAGCAGGAAGGTGCCGACCGAGCCGAGCAGTACGCGCTTGGCGCCGTACAGGTCGCAGAGCTTGCCGTACAGCGGGAGCAGCGCGGTGGCGGCCAGGGCGAAGGCGCTGACCAGCCAGGGCAGTCGGTCGACGCCGTGGACGGGGTCGAGCTCGCGGACGATCGGCACGCTGGCCGCCGACACGATGTTCATGTCGAGCACCGCCAGCACGATCGTGACCAGGCAGATCAGCATGCCCAGCCCGCGCCGGGCCGGTGTCATCAGGGTGGTCGGTGCCATCGTCGGGTCCCCCCAGGGTCGGTGGAGTTCGGTCCGGACCGGGTCGGCCCGGCGGAACGGCACCACCCTGACAGTATTTTTGGACCGGGTCAATCCTTGGGCTCGGGACACATTTCATCCAGGCATATTGATAATCTTGGTCAATCCTTGATCCTGGTACAGTCACCCCATGGCATCCCCCTCCGGCTTCGAACGCGGCCTCGATCACGGCTTCGACCTCGACGCGCTCCCCCTGCGTGAGCGCAAGAAGATCCAGACCGGCATCCGGCTCTGGCGCACCGCCGTCACGCTGTTCGCCGAACGGGGCTTCGACCAGGTGTCGGTGGCCGAGATCGCGGCCGCCGCCGACGTGTCCAAGATGACCGTCTTCAACTACTTCCCCACCAAGGAAGACCTGGTCATGGGCCCGATGGAGCAGCACATCGACGAGCCGGCCCGGGTGGTGCGCGAACGCGCCCCGGGCAGCTCCGCGGTGGAGGCGCTGCGCGCGCACTACCTCGCCGCGCTGGCGGTGTTCGACCCCTCGACCGGCCTGTCCGACGACCGGGTCGTCCTCGACGTGGTCCGGGTGATCCACCAGACCCCGACCCTGCTCGTGCGCGCCACCGCCGGCTTCGACCGGAAGTCCCAGACCCTGCTGGCCGCCGAACTGCTCGCGCAGGACCCGGACCACGACGAGTTCACCGCCAAGGTCGCCGCCGCCCAACTGCTGGCGGCCCAGCTGACCCTGACCGCCGACAACCAGCGCCGGATGCTGGCCGGCGAGCGCGCCGAGGACGCCCTGCCCGCCGCGCTCGACGCGGCCCACCGCGCCTTCGCCATGGTCGAACGGGGCCTCGGGGACTACGGCGCCGGCACCGCCTGAGAGAGTGGGCGCACCACGACCGACCGGAGGTGCGCATGGACCAGCCGCTGCTCACACGGGACCGCTCCGCCCTGCCCGCCCGGGCGGAGGGCCTCCACGCGTACGTCGGCGAGGACGGCGTCGCGGTGCTGGAGTTCGCCCGCCCGCACCGCCGCAACGCGGTGACGCTGGCGATCTGGGCGGCGCTGCCCGAGGCGCTGGAGCAGCTCGCGGCCCGCACGGACGTGCGCGCCCTGCTGCTGACCGGCGCCGGCAACACCTTCAGCGCGGGCGCGGACATCGGCGAACTCGCCGAGGTGTACGGCGACCCGAAGCGCGCGGACGCCTACCACGCGGTCAACGTCGCCGCCGAGGAGGCGCTGGCGGCGTTCCCGCACCCGACGATCGCGGTGGTGCACGGTGCCTGCGTGGGCGGCGGCTGCCAGCTGGCCGTCGCCTGCGACCTGCGGTTCGTCGCCGAGGACGCCCGGCTGGGCATCACCCCGGCCAAGCTCGGCGTGGTCTACCCGGCGGTGCCGACCCTGCGGCTGGCCCGGCTGGTCGGCCCCGCCCGCGCCAAGTACCTGCTGTTCTCCGGCGAGTTGGTGGCGGGCCGGGACGCCCTGCCGCTGGGCCTCGCCGAGCGCGTCCTGCCGGACGCCGAACTGGACGCCGCCGCGCTGGACTTCGCCCGCGTGCTGACCCAGCGTTCGCCGCAGACCATCGGCGCCGTGAAGGCCGCCCTGGCCGTCCCGCCCGAGCGGGCAGCCGAGGCACTGGCCCCCTGGGAGCGCCGTTCCCGCGAAGCCCCGGACGTCCACGAGGGCCTCGCCGCCTTCCTGGAGGGCCGCCCGGCGCTCTTCTGAGCAGCCGCTCCCGGCAGCGGCCGTCCTGCCGACCGGGGACCCGGGACCGCCGGCCCGGAGACGGGGCGGCTCCCGTACGATCGTCCGGCCGGCGTCGAACCGCCACCCGACCGCTCCGCCCGGCCCTCCGCCCGGCCCCCGCCCGACCACTTCTCCCGACTCCGGAGCGACACCCCGATGACGACCGAGGCCCCGACCACCCCCGGCCCCCGGACGATCTGGGCCCGCCGCATCACCGACGGCGTCGAGCCGAAGAACGTGATCATCGCCCTGCTCCCGCTGCTGGGCGGCCTGCGCTACGGCTGGCCGGGCATCGGCTGGGCGGCCTTCGCGGCCCTGTTCGCGGCCGTCATCCCCACCGTGTTCATCCGGCGCGGCGTCCGCAAGGGCACGGTGGAGGACCGTCACGTCGGCCACCGGCAGAGCCGGCTGACCGTCCTTCCGCTCATCATGGGTTCGGTGCTGCTCAGCTTCGCGGTGATGATCCGGCTGGACGCCCCGGCCGACCTGACCGCCCTGGTGCTGGCGATGTTCGCCTCACTGATCCCGATCCTGGTGATCACCGCCTGGTGGAAGGTCTCGGTGCACACCGCGGTGACGGCCGGCGCGGTGGTCTGCCTGGCCGTCGCGCTCGGCCCGCTCTGGCTGCTGCTCTCCCCGCTGGTCCCGCTCGTCGGGTGGTCCCGGGTGGTGCTGCGGGACCACACCGTCGCCCAGACGGTCGTCGGCGCGGTGGTGGGCGCGCTCACCGCCGGACTCGCCTTCTGGGCCGCCCGCTAGGGCTTGTCTGACAATTCGCGTCGCATCAGCGCGCGGCGTTGGGCGCCCGGCTGGGCGTGCCGCCGGAGCGTCCTCGTACTGGACGTACTTGGACGATTCGGCGGTGCGTCCAGGCGGGATGCCCGGCGTCGTGCGCGCGGCGGGAATTGTCAGACAAGCCCTAGGTCCTGTCCGGCCGAAGGCCGTTCCGCCCCTGGCCCCCGAGGGTTCGGCACGGAACGGCCGGTGCGCCGCTCAACGGAACGGCCGGTGCGCCGCTCAGCGGATCGGCCGGTGCGCCGCTCAGCGGATCGGCACCCCCGAGATCGCCCGGGCGATCACCAGCCGCTGGATCTCGCTGGTCCCCTCGAAGATCGAGTAGATCGCGCTGTCCCGGTGCATCCGCTCCACCGGGTACTCCCGGGTGAAGCCGTTGCCGCCGAGGATCTGCATCGCCTGCGCGGTGACGTACTTGGCCGTCTCGCCCGCGTACAGCTTGGACATCGAGCCCTCGGCCGCGGTGAACGGCTGGTTGGTGACCGCCATCCAGGACGCCCGCCACACCAGCAGCCGGGCCGCGTCGATCCGGGTCTTCATGTCGGCGAGCTGGAAGGCCACGCCCTGGTTGTCGATGATCGGACGGCCGAACTGCTCGCGCGTCTTCGCGTAGTCCAGCGCCACCTCGTACGCGGCCCGGGCGATGCCGATCGCCTGCGCGCCGACGGCGGGGCGGGAGGCCTCGAAGGTGGCCATCGCCGCGTTGCCCTTGCCGCCCGGGCGCTTGACGCCCTCGCGGGCCCGGGCCAGCCGCTCGTCCAGCTTCTCCTTGCCGCCGAGCAGGCAGCTGCCGGGCACCCGGACGCCGTCCAGCACCACCTCGGCGGTGTGCGAGGCCCGGATGCCGTGCTTCTTGAACTTCTGGCCCTGGCTCAGTCCGGGCGTGCCGGGCGGGACGACGAAGGAGGCCTGTCCCTTGGCGCCGAGCTCCGGGTCGACGGTGGCGACCACCACGTGGACGGCGGCGATCCCGCCGTTGGTGGCCCAGGTCTTGGTGCCGTTGAGCACCCACTCGTCCTTGGCCTGGTCGTACACGGCCCGGGTGCGCAGCGCGGAGACGTCGGAGCCGGCGTCCGGCTCGGAGGAGCAGAACGCGGCCACCTTGAGGTCGTCGGGGGTGCCGAACATCTGCGGGGTCCAGGTGCCGATCTGCTCGTCGGTGCCGTTGGCGAGCACCGCGACGGCGGCCAGCGTGGTGCCGACGATGGACAGCCCGATACCGGCGTCGCCCCAGAACAGCTCCTCCATGGCGATCGGGATGCCGACGCCGGAGGGGTCGAAGTACTGCTGGGCGTAGAAGTCGAGCGAGTAGATGCCCAGTTTGGCGGCCTCCTGGATGATCGGCCAGGGGGTCTCCTCGCGCTCGTCCCACTCGGCCGCGGCCGGGCGCATCACGTCGGCGGCGAAGCCGTGCAGCCAGTCGCGTACGGCGAGCTGGTCCGCGCCCGGGTCCAGCGAGAACGTGCTGCTCATGGGTGCTTGCCTCCGAAGACGTGTGCGGCCGACCGGGGTGTTACCTCGGGTAACATCGTCGGAGTCTGCTACTGATTGGTAACCGGTGTCAACGCCCGTGCCGGGTACCGACGCCGGGTCAGTCCCCCGACTCCGAGGAGCAGCGCATGTCCCGAGAGCCCCGCCGCGAGCAACTGCTCAACGCCGCCGACCGGGTCATCCAGCGCGAGGGGCCCGGCGCCAGCATGAACGCCATCGCCGCCGAGGCCGGCATCACCAAGCCGATCCTCTACCGGCACTTCGGCGACCGGAACGGCCTGATCGGAGCACTCACCGAGCGCCACACCGGCGGCCTGCTCGCCGCCGTCCGGGCCGCCCTCGCCGAACCGCTGGAGCGCCGCGACCGGGTCGAGCACGTGCTGGACACCTACCTCGCCGGGATCGAGGCCCGCCCGCAGGTCTACCGGCTGCTCACCCACCCCGAGCCGGGCGACCCGAGCGGCGCCGGCAACGCGCTCGCCCCCGCCCTGCGGCAGATCGCCGAGGAGATCACCCGGGCCGTGCAGAACCAGGTCGACCTCGGCGCCGACCGCGACCTGCTCGCCGAAGCCTGGGGCCGCGGCATCACCGGCATGGTGCTGGCCGCCGGGGACTGGTGGCTGGAGACCAGGCCCTGCTCGCGGACCCGGATGGTGCAGGCCCTGGCCGACCTGCTCTGGGGGCGCCTGGCCGCCGCCGCGGACCTGCCGACCGCCGTCCTCCCGACCGCGCCGGTCGAGCCCGCCGCGGACTGACCGCCCACCGGCCGAACTCCCCTTCCGCGCACGACCCTTGTGCGCACGACCCTTGTGCGGCACACGACAGGCCGGGCATCATCGGGCCCCCGTCCCCCCGCCGTGCGAGGTCCCGATGCGCCTGCGCCGCACCGCCGTTGCCCTGCTGCTCGCCGCCACCGCCGTCCTCACCGCCGCCCCGGCCCAGGGCGCCCCGGCCCAGGCCCCCGGCGGCCACCGGGACCGCTTCCCCACCGGCACGGCCACCACCCCGGACGGCCGCACCGCCCTGACCGACGCCCGGGGCCGCCGGCTCGGGCTGCGCGGCTTCAACCTCGACAAGTACGCCGAGGCCACCCCTGCCGACCTCGACGCCGTCGCCGCCCGGGGCTACACGCTCGTCCGGCTGCCGGTCTCCTGGACCAGGCTGGAACCCCGGCGCGGCCGCCTCGAAGCTGCCGAGCTGAACCGCCTGCGGCAACTCCTCGACCGGGCCGACCGCCTCGGCCTGCTCGTCCTGGTCGACTTCCACCAGGACGTCTACGGGCCGAAGTTCGGCGGCGGCACCAACGGCATCCCGGTCTGGGCCACCCGGGACGACGGCCTGCCCTTCACCCCCGACCCGGACGACTGGTTCGCCGGCTACTTCCAGCCCGCCGTCCAGGCCGCCTTCCGCCACCTCTACGACGACCCCGACCTGCGCGCCTGGCAGGCCGACTTCTACACCCGGCTGGCCCGCGAACTGCGCGGCCACCGCTCGCTGTTGGGCTACGACCTGTTCAACGAGCCGTTCGGCCCGGTGGACGGCGACCCGAGCGACCCGGCCGTGCTGGCCGCCGCCTCCGCCGCCCTGGAGCGGGGCCGGCTCGCCGACATGTACCGCCGGCTGATCTCCGCCGTGCGCCGGGCCGACGACCGCGCCTGGCTGTTCGTGGAGCCGACGGTCCTGGTCGGCCAGGGCGTGCCGACGCAGCTGCCCGGATTCACCGACCCGCGCCCAGGCGCGCCCCGGCTCGGCTACGCGCCGCACTTCTACGACACCGCGGTCGAGAACGGCGCCGACTGGGACCCGTCCGACGGCTTCGTCGAGCAGTACTCCGCCGCGATCACCGCCTACCCCGCCGCCCACCGCCTGCCGGTCCTGGTCGGCGAGTGGGGACCGCCGAACTCCCGCACGCCGGGCAACCGCGAGCTGGTCCGCCGGCAGGTCGCCGCGATGGACGGCTTCGCCGAGGGCTGGACGATGTGGTACTGGTGCCGGGGCACCGGCGGCTACTGCGCGCTCGACCCGGCCGGGCGGCCCGCCCCCGGCGACGAGCCCGCCTTCGGCCCGTTCCCGGCCGCCGTGGCCGGCAGCGGCGTCCGCACCGACGGCGGCACCGTCCGCTGGAGCTCCGACGGCACCGGGCAGGACAGCGAACTCGTCCTGCCGCCGGACGCGTTCCCGCACGGCGCGGGCGTCGCGGTCTCCCCCGCCGGTGCCCGCGTCGAGGTCGAGCAGCCCGCGGCCGGGCGTGCGGGAACCGTACGGATCCGGCTCCCGCACGCCCGCCCGGGCACCCCCGTGGAGGTCACCCTCACGGCGCGCTGACGCCCCGCCGCGGCGGCCCCGGGTGGTGACCCGCGGCTACACAGCCCGCGGCGGCCCCGGGTGGTGACCCGCGGCTACAGCAGCCCGCGGCGGGCCAGCAGCGGCCCGGTCTCCGGCGCCCGGCCGACCACGGCGCGGAAGGACTCCAGCGGGTCCCGGGCGAATCCGCGGGCCAGCAGCTCGCGCCGGAACAGCTCGCCGCTCTCCCGCACCGGCCGCCCGTTGCCCTCGAACCACTGCACGGTGTCGGCGTCCAGCACCTCCGACCAGATGTAGGCGTAGTACGCCGCGCTGTAGCCGCTGGCGAACACGTGCTGGAAGTACGTCGTGCGGTAGCGCGGCGGCACCGCGTCCACCGCGACGCCGGCCGCCGCGAGCGCCCGTGCCTCGAACTCCTCGGCGTCCGCGATCTCCTCGCCCTGCGGCACGGTGTGCCAGGCCCAGTCCAGCAGCGTGGCCGCCAGGTACTCCACCGTCCGGAAGCCCTGCCCGAAGCCCTCGGCCGCCGTCATCCGCTCGACCAGCTCGGTCGCCAGCGGCTCCCCGGTCTCGTGGTGGCGGGCGTAGTTGGCCAGCACCTCCGGCCGGACCATCCACATCTCGTTGACCTGTGACGGGAACTCCACGAAGTCCCGCGGCACCGCGGTGCCGGAGAACAGCGGGTACCGCACGTCCGAGAACAGGCCGTGCAGCGCGTGCCCGAACTCGTGGAACAGCGTGCGCACCTCGTCCCAGGACATCAGCACCGGCTCGCCGGGCGCCGGGCGCGGGATGTTGAGGTTGTTCAGCACCACCGGCCGCTGCCCGGTCAGCCCGGACTGGACGACCAGCGAGTCCATCCAGGCGCCGCCGCGCTTGGACGCCCGGGCGTGGAAGTCGCCGATGAACAGGCCCAGTCGGGTGCCGTCCTCCTCGAACACCTCGAAGACCCGCGCGTCCGGGTGGTGGGCCGTCAGGTCCGGCCGCTCGGTGAAGCTCAGTCCGTACGCCAGGTTCGCCGCGAAGAAGACGCCGTCGCGCAGCACCCGCTCCAGCTCGAAGTACGGGCGCAGCGCCGCCGCGTCCACCTGGAAGGAGCGCTGCCGGACCTTCTCCGAGTAGTACGCCCAGTCGTGCGCGGCGATCTCCCCGATCCCGTCCACGGCGGCCGCACCGGCCAGCTCGGCCGCCTCCCGGCGGGCGTTGGCCACGGCCGGCCCGACCAGGCGGGCCAGCAGGGCGGAGACCGCCCCGACCGTGCCGGCCGTCTCGTCCGCCACCACGTACGCGGCGTGGCTGGCGTGCCCCAGCAGCGCCGCCCGCTCGGCCCGCAGCCCGGCCATCCTGATCGCGATCGGCCCGTTGTCCCCGCTCCCGCGGCCGAGCGAGGCGGCGAGCAGCCGCTCGCGCACCGAGCGGTCGGTGAGCTGCGCCAGCTCGGGCTGGGTGGAGGTGTTCTGCAGGCTCAGCACGTACTTGCCCTCGTGACCGAGCACCCGGGCGTTCTCCGCCGCACCGGCGATCGCGCCCTCGGACAGGCCGGCCAGTTCCTCGGCGGAGTCCAGGACGAGCGCGGCGGCGCGGGTCGCGGCGTTCACGTTCTGCTGGAACGTCGTGCCCAGGGCGGCGAGTTCGGCGTTCAGCCCGCGCAGCCGGTCCTGCTCGGCCTCGCCCAGCCGGGCGCCGGAGCGCACGAAGCTCGTGTACCGGCGCTCCAGCAGCCGCAGCGACTCCGGGTCCAGGCCGAGCGCGTCGCGGGTCCCGTACAACGCCTCGATCCGGGCGAACAGCGCGCGGTCCAGGTGGATCGCGTCGTGGTGGGCCGCGAGCAGCGGGCTGACCTTGGCGTCCACCTCGTCCAGCAGGTCGGTGGTGTCGGAGGACGACTGGTTGCGGAACACCGCGTCCACCCGGTGCAGCAGTTCCCCGGAACGCTCCAGGGCCACCAGGGTGTTCTCGAAGGTCGGCGGGTTCCGGTCGGCGGTGATCGCCGCGATCTCGGCCAGCTGCTCGGCCGTCCCGCGCTCGTAGGCGGGCAGGTAGTGCTCCTCCCGGATCTCCGCGAAGGGGGGCAGCTCGTAGTCCAGCGTGCTGGGCCGGAAAAACGGGTTCTCGGTCATTTCGCCGACCATACGCGGTGTCACCCACCCTGCCTATGCGGCCCTCACCCGTTGTCGTACCCACGCGTTAACGTCAGCGCAGGACACCCGTAAGCCCGCACATCCGTGCCCGTACCCGCACGCCCCGCCGCGCGCCGGAGAGGAGCAGCCCCCGTGGCACCCAGGACGGCCCTCGCGCCCGACCCGCACGGCCCCGGCGGCCGGCTCCAGCCGCTGGACGACGCGGGCGCCCCGCTCGGCCCGCCCGAAACCGTCCCCGACCTCGCCGCCGCGGTCGCCGCCCGCGAGGCCGCCGGGAGCGGCGCCCCGCCCGCGCCGCGCTGGGTCTGGGCCACCACCGACTCCGCGTACGCCCCGCTGCTGGCTCGCCTGCCCGACCGGCTCGCCCGCTGCCACGACCTGCGGCTGGTCGAGGCGCTGCTGCTGGCGCACGAGGGCCGGTTCGGCGCCCCGCGCTCGCTCGGCGCCGCCTGGGCCCGGCTGCGCGGCCTGCCCGTCCCGGCGGACCTGCCCGAGCCCGGCCCGGCCGACGCCGACGACGGCCAGGACACCCTGTTCGCCCCCGACCGGCTGCAACTGCCTCCCGGCGCCGACCCGCTGGAGGCCGTGGTCGCCGTCCACGCCGAACAGCAGCGGCGGATCGCCGCGATCGCCGACCCGGCCGCCCGGCAGCGGTTCCGGCTGCTCGTCGCCGCCGAGTCGGCCGGCGCCCTGGTGGCCGCCGAGATCGCGCAGGACGGCCTGCCCTGGCGCGCCGACGTCCACGACCGGCTGCTCACCGAACTGCTCGGCCCCCGCCCCGCCGTCCCCGGCACCCAGCCCCGGTTGCTCGCCGACCTCTCCGTCGAACTCCAGCAGGCCCTCGGCGCGAAGCCGTTCAACCCGGACTCGCACACCCAGGTGCTGCGCGCCTTCGCCGACGCCGGCATCCAACTGGGCTCCACCCGCTCCTGGGAGCTCAAGGGCGTCGACCACCCGGCCGCCGAACTGCTCGTCCGCTACAAGGAGCTCGCCCGGATCCACGTCGCGCACGGCTGGGCCTGGCAGGACGCCTGGGCCCGCGGCGGCCGTTTCCGGCCCGAGTACGTCGTCGGCGGCGTGGTCTCCGGCCGCTGGGCCAGCCGCGGCGGCGGCGCCCTGCAGATCCCGCGCATCCTGCGCCGGGCCGTGGTCGCCGACCCGGGCTGGCTGCTGGTGGTCGCCGACGCCGCCCAGCTGGAGCCCCGGGTGCTCGCCGCGCTCTCCCGGGACGCCGGGCTGGCCCGCACCGCGGCCGGCGGGGACCTCTACGAGGCGCTCGCCGCGACCGCCTTCCACGGCGACCGGGAGAAGGCGAAGCTCGGCCTCCTCGGCGCCATGTACGGGCAGACCAGCGGCGACATCGGCCCGCTGCTGAACACCCTGCGCCGCCGCTACCCGGCCGCGATGGGCTATGTCGAGGCCGCCGCCCGCACCGGCGAGGACGGCGGCGTGGTCGCCTCCCGGCTCGGCCGGGTCTGCCCGCCCGCCACCGCCGACTTCCTCGACCTCACCGAGGCCGACGCGGCGGGCGAGGCCGGCGGCCGCACGGCCCGCGCCCGCGGCCGCTTCACCCGCAACTTCGTCATCCAGGCCAGCGCCGCCGACTGGGCCCTCGCCCTGCTGGCAGCCCTGCGCCGGCGGCTGGCCGAACTGCCGTCGGCCGGCCCGGCGGACCGCCCGCACCTGGTGTTCTTCCAGCACGACGAGGTGATCGTGCACACCCCGGCGAACCTCGCCGACGAGGTGGCCGCCGCCGTCACGGAGGCCGCCGACGAGGCCCGCCGGCTGGTGTTCGGCGACACCCCGGTCCGGTTCCCGCTCACCACGGCGGTGGTGGACTGCTACGCCGACGCCAAGTGAGTCTCGCCGAACCAGGTGCACGGCGCCCGGGTCAGGACAGCTTCCGGAATCCCCGCGCGTCCTCGGCCGCCGCGACCACCTCGGCCAGCCCCGCCCCGGTCGAGGCGGTGACGGCGGCGGCCACCGCGCCCTCCACGAACGGCGCGTCCGCCAGCCGCACGCCCGGCCGCGGCTCGTCCTCCAGCACGGTGACGGCGGTGAGCACCGAGCTGCCGAGGTCCGGCAGCACGACCACGCCCGCCCCGCCGTCCGCCCGCGCGATCGCCCCGGCGATCAGCTCGTAGCTGGTGCCGAGCCCGCCGTCCTCCGTCCCGCCGGCCACCACCACCCGCACGCCGTCCGGGGCGAGTTCGCCGAGCAGTTCGCGCAGCCCCTCCGCGAGCCGGGCGCTGTGCGAGACCAGGACGATACCCACGTTTCCGCTCATGCCGACGACCCTACGGCGCGGTCCCGCTGCTCCGGGAGAGTGACCGGAATCGCGCGTGTCGCACCCCGTGCCCGCCGCCCCCGTCTGGCGTAGCGTCGGTCCGGGGCCCCGCCCCGCACGACGGGCCCCACCGGCGTCCGCGGCCGCAGCGTCCCCACCGAGGTCACCGAGGTCACCAAGGGAGCGAAGAGCGTTGAAGAAGCTGATCAACACCCCGGAGGGCGTCCTGGAGGACGCGCTGGCCGGAGTCGCCGCCGCCCACCCGGAGCTGACGGTGGACATCCCCAACCGGGTGATCTCCCGGGCCGCCCGCCCGGCCGGGCCCAAGGTCGTGCTGATCTCCGGCGGCGGCTCCGGCCACGAGCCGCTGCACGGCGGCTTCGTCGGCCCCGGCATGCTCGACGCCGCCTGCCCCGGCGAGGTGTTCACCTCGCCCGTCCCGGACCAGATGCTGGCCGCCGCCAAGGCCGTGGAGACCGGCGCCGGCGTCGTCTTCGTCGTGAAGAACTACACCGGCGACGTGATGAACTTCGAGCTCGCCGCCGAACTCGCCGCCGAGGAGGGCCTGGAGGTCCGCACGGTCCTGGTCAACGACGACGTCGCGGTCGAGGACTCCACCTGGACGGCCGGGCGGCGGGGCACCGGTGCGACCGTCCTGGTCGAGAAGACCGCCGGCGCGCTGGCCGAGCGCGGCGCCCCGCTGGACGAGGTGGCCGCCCTCGGCGAGCGGGTCAACGCCGCCTCCCGCTCCTTCGCGATCGCGCTCACCGCCGCCACCGTCCCGGCCGCCGGCAAGCCGGGCTTCGACCTGCCCGAGGACGAGATCGAGGTCGGCGTCGGCATCCACGGCGAGCCCGGCCGCCGGCGCGAGAAACTCCGCCCGGCCCGCGAGCTGGCCGCGGAGGTGGTCGAGACCATCCTGACCGACCACCACCTGACCGCGGGCGACGAGGTGATCGCCCTGCTCAACGGCCTGGGCGCCACCCCGCTGCTGGAGCTGTACGTGGTCTACGGCGAGGTCGCCGCCCGGCTCGCCGAGCACGGCATCACGGTGGCCCGCAGCCTGGTCGGCAACTACGTCACCAGCCTCGACATGGCGGGCTTCTCGCTCACCCTCACCAAGGCCGACGCCGAACTGCTGGACCTCTGGGACGCCCCGGTCGACACCCCCGCCCTCAAGCGGGCCTGAGGAGGATTCGCGATGGACCCCGACACCCCGCCGTCCGGCCCCGCGCCGGCCGACACCGCAGCGTCCGGCCTCACGCCGTCCGGCCTCACGCCGTTCGACACCGCGGCGTTCGACACCCGGCTGGCCGAGGCCTGGATCGGCGCGATCGCCGCAGCCGTCGAGAAGGAGCAGTCCCGGCTCACCGAGCTGGACTCCGCGATCGGCGACGGCGACCACGGCAGCAACCTCCGGCGCGGCTTCACGGCCGTCCTCACCGCCCTCGACGGCCTCCGGCCCGCCGACCCCGGCGCCGTCCTCACCAGGACCGGCACGACGCTGATCTCCAAGGTCGGCGGCGCCTCCGGCCCGCTCTACGGCAAGGCCTTCCGCGCCATCGGCGCCGCCCTGCCCGGGCCCGCCGACCCGGCCGCCCTCGCCGAGGCGCTCTCCGCCGGACTGGACGCCGTCCGCCTCCTGGGCAGGGCCGAACCCGGCGACAAGACCATCGTGGACGCCTGGACCCCGGCCGTCGCCGCCTTCCGGGCCGCGGCCGCCGCCGGAGCCACCCTCCCCGGAGCCGCAGCCGCGGCCGCCGACGCCGCCGAACAGGGCGCCCGCGACACCATCCCCCTCCAGGCCCGCAAGGGCCGCGCCTCCTACCTCGGCGAACGCAGCATCGGCCACCAGGACCCCGGCGCCACCTCCACCGCGCTGATCTTCCGCAGCCTCGCCGACACCACGGCCGACGCCACCGACGCCACCGCCGGCTGACCCGCGCCGACGGACCGCCGGCCCCCTGCCGCTTCCCGCGCTCCGGCCAGGGCGCGGGACAGCGGGAGCCGGCGGACGGCGGCGGACGGCGGCGGGGAGCACCGGAAGTCAGCCGGAAGCGCGGGCCCCTCCGCCGAGCCGCCCGGCCCCGGGCCGACCCCTGGGCACCGACCGCCCGCCGGGCACCGACCGCCCCCGCCGAGGCCGGTCAGCCGTCCGTCCGCGCGATCAGCAACAGCAGTGCGTCGTCCCGCAGGTCCCCGCCCGTGTGCGCCAGCAGGTCCCCGTAGACCCGCCCCACCGCCGCCTCCAGCTCGCCCTCCGAGCGCGCGGCTCCGTGGACCAGCGCCCCGACCCGCTCCGCCAGCGGGTAGAACTCCCCGCTCGTCCGGTGCCGCGCCTCGATCACCCCGTCCGTGCAGAGCACCAGCACGTCGTCCGGTCCGAACGGCTGCCCCCAGGTGGCCGGCTCCCCCGCGGCCAGCCGGCCGAGCCCGAGCGGCACCCACGGGTCCGGCGATTCGAGGACGTGCGCCCGGCCCTGGTCGTCGACCCTGATCGGCGGCACGTGCCCGTACTGCAGCAGCTCCATCACCCCGGGCGTGCGGAACTCCGCGAACAGCGCCGTGGTGAACTCCCCGTCCGGTACGTGCCGTTCGACGCTGGCCTCGATCCGCGCCGCGACGCCCCGCAGCCCGGCCTCGTCGTAGGCGGCCTCCCGGAACGCGCCCAGCACCACCGCCGCGGTCTGCACCGCGGCCAGCCCCTTGCCCCGGACGTCCCCGACCGCGACCCGCGTCCCGTGCGGTGTCTCCAGGACGGAGTACAGGTCCCCGCCGATCCGTGAGGCGTCGGCCGCCGACACGTAGCGGACGGCCAGCCGCAGCGGCCCGACGACCGGCCCCGGCAGCCGCAGCAGTGCCCGCTGGGCGGCCTCGGCGACGGAGCTGACGGCCGCGAAGGCCGCTGCGCGCCGCATCCGGAGCCTGGCGACCCAGGCCGAGAACAGCGTCACCACCAGGTAGCTGACCATCGCGCCGTAGAGGAAGCGCGCGTCGTTGATGTTGTCGACCTCGTCGTAGTGACTGAGCCCGAACACCGCGACCAGTCCGAGCGCGCAGACCGCGAGCAGTTCGCGGGGCCGGAGGGTCAGCGCCGCGACGGTCGGCACGACGGTCATCAGCGGTGCCAGGTAGCGGTCCTTGCCGGAGAGGAAGTCGGCGAGCGCGACCAGCAGCATGGCGAGCAGCGCCGGGGCGGCGCGCCGCCAGAGCGGCACGTCCTGGAGGTCGGCGGCCAGCAGGGCGCGGCGCTGCCGGGCCGGGGGCAGTCCGGCTGCTTCGGGAGCCGAGGGTGACTGGGCGCGGCGGATCGGAAACACATATCGAACATAAGGGACGATCACGACGCGCACTCATCCGCCCACCCCTCCGGCGTCGCACCGTTCCCGGGCACCTACGCTCGGCTGTCGGGGCCCGCCCGCCGGTGTGCCGCACCCCACCGATCCCCGTGATACCCCAGAGGGGTATGGTGTCGGCAGAGTCGTTGACAAGAGTCCGAGCCCGGGCCGACCCGCCCGGGCCGCCCAGACCTCGGAGGCCCCGATGTCCAGCACCATCACCTACACCGTCTCCGGCATGAGCTGCGGCCACTGCGAGAAGGCGATCAGCGAGGAGCTCTCCGCCCTGACCGGGGTCACCGAGGTCGCCGCCGACGCCAAGGCCGGGACCGTGACGGTCTCCTCGGCCGCGCCGTTGGACGACGAGCAGGTCCGCGCCGCCGTCGACGAGGCCGGCTACGAGCTGGTCGGCCGTAGCGCCTGAACCGCCGAGGTGCGGCGGGGCCGGTGCAGCGGGGCCGGCGGACGGCCCCACGAAGGAGCTGATCCGCAATGAGCACCTCCGCCCCGGACGTCGAGGCCCGGGACCGGGTCGAGCTGTCGATCGGCGGGATGACCTGCGCTTCCTGCGCGGCCCGGATCGAGAAGAAGCTCAACCGGATGGACGGCGTCGAGGCGACTGTCAACTACGCCACCGAGACGGCCCGGGTCGTCCACGGCCCCGGGGTCACGGTGGCGGACCTGATCGCCACGGTCGAGCGCACCGGCTACACCGCCGAGCTCCCCCCGCCCCCCGCACCCGCCGCCCCCGGACCGGAAGGCCCGGCCGCCGCACCCGGGCAGCCCGCCGCCGACCCTCCCCCAGCCTTCGGCCGGGGGTACCCCCAGCTCGACCGGCTGCTGACCAGCGCCCTCCTCAGCCTTCCGGTGGTCATGCTGTCGATGGTCCCGGCCCTGCAGTTCACCAACTGGCAGTGGCTCGCCTTCGCGCTCACCGGCCCGGTCGTGGTGTACGGCGGCCTGCCGTTCCACCGCGCCGCCTGGACCAACCTCAAGCACGGCGCCGCCACCATGGACACCCTGGTCTCGCTCGGCACCCTGGCCGCCTTCGGCTGGTCGTTCTGGGCGCTGTTCTGGGGCCACGCCGGCATGCCCGGCATGCACCACGACTTCTCGCTCTCCGTCGCCGACACCGACGCCTCCTCCACGCTCTACCTGGAGACCGCCGCCGCCGTCACCGTGCTGATCCTGCTCGGCCGCCACCTGGAGGCCCGCTCCAAGCGCCGGGCGGGCGCCGCGCTGCGCGCCCTGCTCGACCTCGGTGCCAAGGACGTCACGGTGCTGCGGGGGGCGCGCGAGGAGCGCCTGCCGGTGGACCGGCTGGCCGTCGGCATGCGCTTCGTGGTCCGGCCGGGCGAGAAGATCGCGACCGACGGCGTGGTGGTCGAGGGCGGCTCCGCGGTGGACGCCTCGATGCTGACCGGGGAGTCCGTCCCGGTCGAGGTCGGGGTCGGCGCCGCCGTCACCGGCGGCACCGTCAACGCCGGCGGGCGGCTGGTGGTCGAGGCGACCCGGGTCGGAGCGGACACCCAGCTGTCCCGGATGGCCAGGCTGGTCGAGGAGGCGCAGAACGGCAAGGCCGCCGC
>NZ_JBHWCL010000054.1:0-52777 GCF_042735125.1 Kitasatospora sp. NPDC059599
GCGCGGGCGCGGTCCCGGCTCCGGCAGGCGCGGGCGCGGTCCCGGCTCCGGCAGGCGCGGGCGCGGTCCCGGCTCCGGCAGGCGCGGGCCCGGCTTCGGCGGGCGCGGCGGCCCGGGCGCGCGGGCGTCCGAGGAGGATCCCGGCGGCCACCAGCGCCAGCCCCACTCCCTGCCGCACCCCGAACGGGTCGCCGTCCAGCGCGGTGCCCAGCAGCACCCCGGCCAGCGGGTTGAGCAGTCCGAGCAGGCCCACCGTCCCGGCCGGCAGGTGGCGCAGTCCGGCGAACCAGCAGGCGAAGGCGAGGGCGGTGGCGATCAGGGTGGTGTAGGCGAAGGCAAGCAGGGTGGGGGTGTCCAGGGGCGGGGGCGCGCCCTCGGCGGTGACGGCGAGCGGCAGCAGCATCAGGCCGCCGGCGGTGAGCTGCCAGGAGGTGGCGGCGAGCGGGTCGGCGCCCTCGCGCCAGCGGGCGGCCAGCACGTAGCCGACGGAGGAGACGAGCATCGCCCCGGCCGAGGCTGCCAGGCCGGTCCAGCCGATCCCGCCGCCCGCACCCCCGCTCCCGCCTCCGCCTCCGCCTCCGCCTCCGCCTCCGCCGAGCAGGGTCAGCGCGACGCCGGCCAGGCCCGCCACCGCCCCCGCGAGGTGGGCGCGGTGCGGGCGCGGGCCGGCCAGGGCCCAGGCGGTGAGCAGCATGGCGAGCGGGGAGGCGGCCATGACGGTGGCGGCGGCGCTGGTGGGCAGCAGCTGGGAGGCGAGGTAGAGCAGGACGAAGAAGACGGCGGTGTTGAGCAGGCCGAGCAGGGCGCTGCGCCACCACCAGGGGCCGCGGGGGCGGCGGCGGGCCAGGGCGAGCAGCAGCAGTCCGGCGGGCAGGGCGCGCAGGACGGCGCCCCACAGGGGGCGGTCGGCGGGCAGGTAGGTGTGGGTGACGTAGTAGTTGGCGCCCCAGGCGAGCGGGGCGAGGGCGGTCGGCAGTACCCAGCGCGCATTGGCTTCCATGGAAGACAATATAGCTTCCTTGGAAGCTACTCGCGCTACACTGGCCACATGGAGCACTCGGAGCACTCGGAGCAGCAGCCCGCCGCCGGTCACGGCGACCACGTCGCCCGGATCCAGGCCCAGTGGCGGCGCGAACGCCCCGACCTCGACGTCTCGCCGCTCGCCGTCATCGGCCGCCTGCACCGCCTCGCCGACCGCCTGACCGCCGAACTCACCCTCGTCTACCAGCGCTACGGCCTCAGCGAGGGCGAGTTCGACGCACTCGCCGCACTGCGCCGCGCCGGCGCCCCGTACGAGCGGGCCCCCGGCGAACTCGCCGCGCACACCATGGTGACCACCGGCGCCATGACCAAGCGGATCGACCGCCTGGAACGCGCCGGACTGGTCACCCGCCGCACCGACGAGGACGACCGGCGCGGGCGCGTCGTCGCCCTCACCGACGCCGGCCTGCGCCTGATCGACGAGGCGTTCACCACCCACATCCGCAACGAACACCGCCTGCTCGCCCACCTCGCCCCCGAGGAGGCCGCCGCCCTGCAGACCCTGCTCACCGCCTGGCAGACCCGCCTGGACGGCACCGGGGAGCCGGGCGACGGCCGGTGACCGCACCGGGCCCGCACGCCCGTCCGGCGCCGCCTCCCGTCACCTGCCGCCTGCCGCCCGCCGCTGCCCGTCCGCCGCGCCGACGCCAGCGACAATGTGACCCATGACCAGCACACCGCCGCCTCCGGACCCACCGTCGCCCTCCGCCCCTCCCCCGCCGGGCTGGGAGAACCCCGCCGTCCGGGCCGACCGGCGCCTGGTGGAGATGCTGCAGGAACTGCGGGTGCTGCAGACCGGCGTGCAGATCGTCTTCGCCTTCCTCCTCGGCATCGCCTTCACCCCGCGCTTCGCCGAACTCACCGACCCCCAGCAGGACATCTACATCGCCACCCTGCTGCTGACCGTCGTCGCCGCGGCCGTCCTCGCCACCCCCGTCGCCCTGCACCGCGGCCTGTACCGCCACCCCGGCAAGGCCCGGATCGTCGACGTCTCCGCCCGCATCGCCCAGGGCGGCCTGCTGCTGCTCGCCTCCGCGCTGACCGGCGCCGTCCTGCTGGTCCTCGACGTCGTCCTCGGCACGGCGGTGGCGGTACCGATCGCCTGCGTCATCGCGCTGATCTTCGCCGTTCTGTGGTTCGTCCTGCCCTGGGCCGTCCGCCGCGCCACCACCCACGACCACACCTGACGCCCGCACAGCCGCGCAGCCACCCAGCCGCACAGCCCCGCAGTCCGGGAGCGGCCCGCCCGCTTCCGCCGCCCGCGCTGGGGAACGCGGGCGGCGGACCACGGACCGGGCCTTGGGCCGGCTGCCGACGCCGGGGGCCGGGCCGGGAAGGCGCACCCACACGCCGCCTTCCCACCCTGCAGAGCCCACCGGCCCCGCGAACCGCTTACCGCCCCCGGCGCCCCTCGCGCCCCGCACCGGGGGCGGAGGCGAAGGCGTCCACCGAGGCGGCGACCCGCAGGCCGGGTTCGGGGCCCGCCCGGCCGTCACACGGGCGCAGGCCTCATCGCCCCCGACGGCTCGGACCGGGTGCACCCCGGCCCGGTGGCGGGCCCCGACGAACGACCGGCCGAACCGGCCGTCCGGGCCCTCACCGCCTGGGCCGCCGGAGCTACCGGGGTCGCCGGAGCCGTCGGGGCCGCCTGGGCTGCCGATGGCGCACCCTGCCACGAGTGCCACGACCGCCCGCAGGCTCGCACACAGGATCCGGCCGGCCGCCGCGCCGCGCGGGCCCGCCCCTGCCGCCCGGACAGCCCGCCGCCCCGGCCGGACCACCCGCGGGCCACCCCGCCGGACCCGGCCGCACCCCCGCCCGCCTACCGTGACCGCATGCACACCGACGACAGCCCGTGGGACGTCCTGCTGATCGGCGGCGCCTCCGGGATCGGCAAGAGCCGCGCCGCCGCCCACCTCGCCGCCCGGCACGGGGCGTTCACCGTGGAGTTCGACGACGTCGTCGCCGCCCTGCAGGCCGCCACCACCCCGGCCACCCACCCCGGCCTGCACCACTTCTCCGCCCCGGACGGCACAGGGCCCAGGAGCGCCGACCGCGTCCTGGAGCTGCAGATCGCCACCGCCCACGCCCTGGACGAGGCCCTGCTCGGCGTCGTGCGCAACCGCCTCACCGTCGACGTGCCCGCCATCGTCGAAGGCGACTACCTCACCCCGGCCGCCGCCGCCCGCGCCACCGCCGAGGCCACCGGCCAGGGACACCGGGTGCGGGCGGTCTTCCTCCACGAGGGCGACCCGGCCCGCATCGCCGCCAACTACGCCGACCGCGAGCCCGACGGCGGCCCGCAGCCCGAGCGTGCCGCCGTCAGCGCCCGCTACTCCGCCTGGCTCGCCGCCCAGGCCGCCGCCCACGCCCTGCCCGTGGTCGACTGCCGCCCGTACGCCACCCTGCCCGCACGCCTCGCCGCCGCCCTGGCCTGACCGGCCCAGGGGTCCCCGGCGCGGGGCCCCCGGGCCAGGAGCCGGATCAGCACTCCTCGATGTCCGAGATCGGCCTGCTGCTCGGGTCGCTCTGCACCGCGAGCCGGGTGTGCCCGGCGTCGGGGCCGATGTCCCGCCACCGCCGCGCCGAGCCGTCCGGGCCGCCCCGGTGTCCGCACTGTCCGCGACCGCGGGCTTCATCCCGCTGCACGCCGTGTGGGCACTCGGCGTCCCGCTGTGGGCCGACGAGGCCAAGTTCCGCGACTGGTACGCCGGCGGCGGCCAAGCCTGCTCACCCTGGGCGCGATGGCCGCGCTCGCCGGCGTCCTGACACTGAGCCTGGTGCGGCCGTGGGCGTGGTGTTCCCGGGCTGGGTGCCGCTCGCCGGCGGACGCCGGGTCCCGCACCGGACCCTGGCCGCCACCGCGTTCACCGTCGCGACGTTCCTGCTGCTGTACACCGCCTGGGCCGCCGCACTGACCGTCGTACAGTGGAACGAGCCGGGCATCTTCAGCCGCTGGATCGTCGTCTACGGCATCCCGCAGTTCCTGCTCTGGGGCTTCGTCCTGCTCATCGCCGCACGTTCCTACCGCAGCCGCACGACGCCCCGCCCACCCGGCCCGGTGCGCTGGAACCTGTGTTTCAGAAGTGGATCTCGCGGTGAGGGAATCGCGCATGGTGCGGCGCGGGCTACCTCTGCCGTTGAACGACCGCGGTGCCGCCGTCCAAGTCGATACCTGTGCGAGGTGGGGCGCCGGCATGGTCGTCCCACCTGACCAGTCCGCCGCTGCTCGATGTGCACGCGCCGGCCGGCATTGCAGAAGGCGTGCAACTCCTCGGTCGCGGTGGCGCCGAGGCCGAGCCCGCTGCTTCGCGGCCGATCCGTTGCGTCGGCCGGCTCCGAGGATGGGCGGACGGCACTCCCAGTCCTGAACTCGACTGCGGACCGGGACGGTTGGCGTCGCGCAGGGCGGGCAGAGCCGATTCCGGGGCACCACACGACCGAGGGGGACGGATCTGATGCCTACAGCCACGCCATCGGACGGTTCGGACAGACCGGACCGGTCCCGAACTCGCGTTCCGGTCCAACCGCGGACGACTCCCGCTGAGACTGCGGCTCCACGACGGCCACGGGCCGGTCTGCTGACACAGTTCGTCCTGCAGTTCATCTACATTCCGCTGGGACTTCTGCTCGTGATCGGCTGGGTAGTCGTGCTGTTCTGGGGGGCTTCCCTCGGTGGCGGCGGTGGCAGTGGCTCTGATGCCGCCGATCTGTCCGAGATCCTGGTCGGGTTGTCCGGATCCGGGATCTCCTGGCGTCGCCTGCGCATCGAGTGGAACGGCAAGCCCGAGGAGTGGGAGCCATTCACCGAAGGACTTTTGAAGGACCGGTTCGCCAAAGCCGAGAAAAACAGCGGCTGGCGCCCGCCCGAGCTGCCGCCCAGCGGTGTGCGCCAGGCCGTCACGGGCCTCGGGCGCCACCACTACCGTGCTCTGGCCCCGACGCGGGTCGAGCAGTTGGCCAAGCAGCACGGCTGGTCGGTGGACTGGGCGAAGTGCAGGTCGGTGCAGGGACAGCTGCACCTTTTCCGCCTCATCCCGCCCCCGAAGCAGATCGGTGTACCCGATCCGTACGGGCCGCCGCCCGCGCCCCGCACGCCGTGGGGTCCGATGCGCTGCCGAGCGGTCGTTCCACTGCTCACCCTCGCCCTCGTGCCGCGGGTGCGCCTCCTGGAGCTCCGCCGCAGCCCGAACGCGTATGTGCGCCACCTGCGCAAGCACCTGGAGACACGATTCCGGGCCGAGCTGGCGCGCGAGCGCAGGAGGGACAACTACCGGTTCGACGAGGCGGGCCGGGTCCTGCGCCGGGTCAGCGTCAGGACCTGGCACTTCCGGGGCGCGGGCGCCGGAGCCGTCCTGCGGGTGGCCGCCGAACACGGCTGGAAGCTCGACCACTCGTTCCCCGCCGATCCGCAGGGCACCGTTCATCTGTGCCTCCTGGACAGTGGCCGCCGCCGGAGACGCTGACACCACGCGCGCGTGGCAGCCCGGTCCGGCCGAGCTCACCGCAGTCCCCCTCGACCGACTCAAGGTCCTCGTACGCAACCAGCTCAACGTCTGCCGTACCCGCCCGACACCCTCGACGGCTTCGTTGCCGACACCGGCCTGACCCCCGACGGACCCCGGATCAGGCCGCGCGCTGACCGTGCAGGAGGACGGGCAGGGCGCAGCCGGCCAACGCCTCGGTGATGCGGGCGAACTGGGCGGGGGCCGTGCAGCCCGGCAGGTCGTTCACCGGGACGAAGCGGGCGCCGAGCAGGCCGCTGCGGTGCTGCGGCGGAACGCTCAGGCGGGCGTCGTCGCGCACGGTGCCGCCGTCGAAGACCAGGTTGAGGCGTTCCAGGTAGCGGTCGGCGGGGGTGAAGTCGACCGCGATGATGCCGCTCAGGCGCAGGTGCAGGCCGGTCTCGGCGTGCAGGTGCCGGGCGGCCGCCAGGTGCGGCGGCTCGTTCGGCTTCGCGGCGCCGCCGGGCAGGATCATGCCGTCCATGTAGTCCGGGTCGACCAGCAGCACGTCCCCGCGCCGGTTGCGCACGAGGACGAGACAGCCCAGCCGGCACACCGGCGACTTGGCGAGGAGGCGGGGGTCGCGCATCGGGCAGTTCACTTTCTCAAGGTGGCGATGAGCACGGAGGAGAAGCCCGCCCACCACAGCAGACGGGCCAGGAGTTCAGTCGTCGTGCGTCAGACGCTCGTACCGCAGCCCCTTGCGCAACAGGTCCACGATGCGCAGCAGTTCGAGCGGCCGGGTCGAGCCCAGGTCGACCAGATAGTTGCCCGTCCGGCTCCCGTACTCCCAATCCACCGCCACCGACGGCAACTTCACCCCACCGAGCGCGAGCACCGACACCAGGTCCTCCACCACGGAGGCCACCCGCCGGCGCTGCTCGGCCGTGACCCGGGAGAGCACAGAACCCATCACCGCTCCCCCGGCCGCTTGTGGACCTCGAACACACGCCAGGCATCGTAGGCATCGTCGAAGAAGGTGAACGAGACCGGCTCCCCGGAGGCCTCGCACAGCCACTCCCCCGTGATCTCGTTACGGACCCGGTAGCGGCGCGACTCCGGGTCGAGGCGCACCCCGTACCCGTGCGAGCGGGGGATTTTGTGATTGTCCATCGGATTTGACCTTCTGCAGTCGAGCACTCACTTTCTGTAGGGAAAGGGTTGCGGAGAGATCCCCCCGTAGGGAAGCATCTGAAATCGCCAGTTCAGCACGGTTCAGTTGGGAAGCATCATGAACCGCAAGGATCTTGATCCCACGTCATCGCCCTACGCCCCCCTCGGGATGCAGCTCCGCCGCTTCCGCGACGCGACCGGGATGACCCAGGACGAGTTCGGGGAGGTCATCTCCTACTCCGGCTCCTACATCTCCAGCGTCGAACGCGGAGTCCGGCGGCCGAGCCGCCGCTTCGTGGAGATCGCCGACAAGGCGCTCGCCACCGGCGGCACCCTCGCTCTGATGCTCGACCAGCTCGAACACAGCATCCTGATAGAGGGGTTCCCCGAGTACGCCGAGCGGGAAGCCGAAGCAACAACGCTGCGACTCTTCGAGATCGGAGTCGTTGCAGGGCTTCTTCAGACCCCGGCCTACGCGGCCGCTTACGAGCAAGCCTTTGTCCGACGCGGCACTGTTACCCAACAGCAAGCTGACGAACGTCTGCGCTTTCTCCTCTCTCGCCAGGAAAGGGTCAACCGGCCAGCCGCGCCTTACATCCATGCCGTGCTTGACGAGTGGTGCCTGCGGCGCCCCATCGGCGGGCATGCCGTGATGGCCGGACAGCTGGCCCACCTGGAGCACCTGGCCAGCGAGCCGAACCTAACCATCCAAGTGACTCCGATCGACCTTGGGGAGAACCGGCCGTTCGCCCACCCGGTGACCATCCTGACCCTGCCGAACCGTTCGCTTCTGGGCTATTCGGAGACCCACCAGCGCGGCCTTCTGGAGCGCGACGCGGAAACCCTTTCGGGCTGGGCCAGGGAGTACGATCGGCTGCAGGTTGAGGCGCTGCCACTGGCCGCGTCGCTTGAGCTGATCCGCGCAGTACGGAAGGAATTTGAACGTGCATCTTGACCTATCCGGCGTTCGCTGGCGCAAGAGCACCTACAGCGGCGGCGGCGGCCAGTGCGTGGAGGTCGCTGACGGCTTCACCGGCATCGTCCCGGTCCGCGACTCCAAGGACCCGAGCGGCCCGGCACTCGTCTTCCCCTCCCCCGCCTGGCAGTCCTTCATCACCGCCGTCAACACGGGCGAATTCGACGCCTGACAGGCCTACTTCGCACCGGAGTGGGAAGTCGTCACCATCGACTTCCCACTCCGCTCGCACGGCCTGACCAGGAGGGAACCGCCATGGACCTGACCCCCATCACCACTTGGCGCAAAAGCACCTACAGCGGCGGCGGCGAGTGCGTGGAGGTCGCCGACGGCCTCACCGGCACCGTCCCGGTCCGCGACTCCAAAGACCCCGACGGCCCGGCCCTCCACTTCCCCTCCCCCGCCTGGCAAGCCTTCATCACCGCCCTCCGCGCCGGCGAACTCGACGCCCGCTGAAACCGCATGCGCCCCGCCCCGCTGTCCCGCCCCGGCGCAACGGGGCGTTTCCGGCCCTCGGCCTCTCGCGCTCGTGCCCGTGAGGGACCTCCGCGCAGCATCCCCGAGCACCCTGCACGGGAAGTCGGCCCCGCCGACTTCCCACTCCACCGCTCGATCAGGAGGGAACCCGCGCATGACCAGCAACTCCCCCACCACCTGGCGCAAGAGCACCCACAGCGGACAGGGCGGCGAATGTGTGGAGGTCGCCGACGGCCTCACCGGCACCGTCCCGGTCCGCGACTCCAAAGACCCCGACGGCCCGACCCTCCACTTCCCCTCCCCCGCCTGGCAAGCCTTCATCACCGCCCTCCGCGCCGGCGAACTCGACGCCGGATGACCATGCTTGTGTCCTGCTGCCCCCGGTCCGGGACAGCAGGACGCTCCGGCACTCGGCCTCGCGGAGGGTGTTCTGCAGCGGACAAGGGCCTGAACGGTTGCGACCGGCGGGGCGCTTGCCCTTGCCGGACTGCACTCCGCTCCGGCACGGGCGAAGACCAGCCCGCACCGAAGCGCGGGCTGCGGCCGTTGTCACTCGTCGTCGGTGCTCACCGGGACATCGTCCTCCCGAAGGAGGAGGTGCTCCTCGCCGTCGATCGTGATCTCAGTGCCTGCGTACTTGCCAGACCGGGTCTTGTCCTTGGCGGGGGCCGTCACCTTGCCGTCCTCGGCGGGCTCCGTCACCTTGTTGTCCTCGGCCATGTCTCCTCCTTCCGGTCGACACGGTGTCGACTCACACCGATCCTGTCATGACTGACCGTCACTGAGCGATCACTCTCGACCGGCCGGAGGGAGCCGTGTCCCTCGAACTCGGCGACACCACGGGCGGCCGATGTGACGGTGGATCGAGGAAGAAGCTCTCGACGGGCCAGATCGTACGAGCAGCCGGCCCCCGGACAACCCGCGTGGGAAGTCGGCCCCGCCGACTCCCACTCCACCGCCCGTTCAGGAGGCAACCCGCCCATGACCAGCAACTCCCCCATCACCTGGCGCAAGAGCACCCACAGCGGTAGCGGCGGCCAGTGCGTCGAGGTCGCCGACGGCCTCACCGGCACCGTCCCCGTCCGCGACTCCAAAGACCCCGACGGCCCGACCCTCCACTTCCCCTCCCCCGCCTGGCAAGCCTTCATCACCGCCCTCCGCACCGGCGAACTCGACGCCCGCTGACGGCAGTTGTACGCTGCCGCCCCGGCCCGGAGCAGCGACGTTTCCTTTCGACGGCTGCGGGGACCGGCCGCTTGGCCCCGCCGCCCCGCCGCCCCGCCGCCCCGGCCTCGCGGCGGCGGGGCCGTGTGCGTCAGCCGGCTGCCAGGCACCGGAGTGGGAAGTCGACCCCGCCGACTTCCCACTCCGCGCTGTCCGCGCCGTCCGCGCCTACCGGTCGGGCGGGCCGAACGGGGTGCGGTCGAAGGCTGGAGCGTCGGCGTGGGGCCGGTCTGCGGGCTGCCCGACGACGCCGGCCGGCTCGGTGGCGGCCGACGGCGACGGCACGCTGGTCGCCTTCGTCCGCCGTGACCTGTCCCCGCACGCCGCCGGGCCCACGACCCCGAGGGCCGCGACCCCGGAGCCACCCCGCCTGGAGCGCCGGGCCGCCCAGGAGTCGTGGACCCCTGTTCCGCGCCGGGGACGGCGACGATACTGGCCCCCATGGGGTTCATCGTCTTCCTCACGCTGCCCGGACTGGTGCTGCTGCTCACCGCGCTCGCGCTGGTCGACCAGGTGCTGCTGCGGGCCGGGAGGGCCGGGCTGCTGCCCTGGCGGACCGGCGCCCGGCAGGGGCAGGTGTCCGCGACCGGCTTCGAGCAGCTGCACGCCACCTTCTCGGCGGGCAAGCAACACGAGCTCAGGGAGCGGCAGTCGGCGCTGATGCTGCGCGACGACGACGAGGACGGCGCCCCGCCGAACCGCACCGGGGTGGACCTGGCCCGCGGTTCGGCGGTGATCCGGCTGCCCCGGTGATCCCTCCGAGCACCGACCGCACCGACCGCACCGACCGCACCGGCACACCTGCGGCCCCGGGCCGGGCCCCTGCCCCTGCCCCTGCCAGTAGGCGCAGCCGGGCCTGAGCCCCGTCGGTGTGCACCGGGCAGTTCGCGAACACCTCCGGCGCGGGCCCTGCCCGTCGGCGGGACGAGGGTCGGCCCGGGTCACGCAGGGCTCGTGAGGACATCGACGGTCGGCTCCCGTCGGGGTCCGGCCCACCGGGGGCCCGGAACGTGGCGAACAGCGCCCCGATATCCCGTGGTGCGCCGGGTACACCGGGTGCGCCGGGCACACCGGCCGGCATGTGTCCCCGCACGGGAAGTCGGCCCGGCCGACTTCCCGCTCCCACCGCCGAGCCCCCGCCGCACCGGTCCGGCCTGGTGTCCGGGTGCGGAGCGCCGGTAGCGTGCGCACTCATGATGCGCCCTTGGATCCTGTCGGTACTGTTCGCGCTGTGCGGCGTGGCCGTCGCGGCCTCGACGGCCGCACAGGGCAGCCCGGTGGCGGCGGCCGCGTTCCTGCTGGCGTTCACGTTGGCCGCGGCGATGAACTCGCCGCTGGTCTTCCCGAGGTCGCTCAGCGCCTCGGAGGCGCAGCGCCGTGCCGCGGCCGACGGCCGGCCGGTGGTCTTCTGGCGGCCGGGCTGTACGTACTGTCTGCGGCTGCGGCTCCGGTTGGGGCGCGATGCCCGTCGGCTGCACTGGGTCGATATCTGGCGTGACCCGGAGGGGGCGGCGGCGGTGCGGGCGGTGAACGACGGCAACGAGACGGTGCCGACGGTCTTCGTCGCGGGCCGGGCGCGCACCAATCCCCCGGTCGAGTGGGTGCGCGAGCAACTCTGCCCGTCCGTGTGACCCGGCCGGTGCCGTCCATCCTCCCCGGGGCCGCCCGGTGGGCCCGTCAGACCGGGGTGGCGAGGAGGGCGTCGGTGGCGGTGACGGTGACGCCCAGGTCGCGGAAGGCCTGGAGGGCGGCGGTGTGGGCGGGGGTGGAGAGGGCGGTGACGGCGTCCTCGACGACGGTGGTGGGGTAGCCGAGGGCGGCGGCGGTGCGGACGGTCTCGCCGACGCCGTACTCGGTGGTGATGCCCGCGACGACGAGGGCGGTGGCGCCGAGGCGGCGCAGGCGTTCGGCGAGGTCGGTGCCTTCGAAGGCGTCGATGCGGTGTTTGGTGACGACCTCGTTGCCGGGGCGGGCGTCGACCTCGGGTTCGAAGCGGGTGCGGTCGGAGTCGGGGCCGCCGTCACTGCCGTCGCCGAGGAGGTGGCGGACCAGGACCACGGGGCGGCCGGCGGTTTCGAAGGCGTTCTTGAGCCGGGCTGCGGCGCGGACCACGGCGGCGCCGGTGAGCGGGGCTGCGGGGCGGGCGACGATCCAGTGCTGGAGGTCCACCAGCACCAGGACGGTGCCGGGGGCGGGGGTGAAGGCGGCGGGGTGGTCGGTCATCGGGACTCCGTAGGGTGTCGGCCGGCGCGCAAGGGCCGTGCCGTTGGGCAGGTGCCGTTCAGCCGGTGCCGTTCAGCCGGTGCCGCGCAGGGCGGCCGTGGCGCGCTCCAGGAGCGCGCGCAGCTGGGCCTGCTCGGCCGGGTCGAGGGCGTCGGCGAGGCGTTGTTCGACGTCCCGGGCCAGGGCGTCGGCCTTCTTCGTCAGCGTGCGGCCGGTGCGGGTGAGCCTGGCCACCAGCACCTTCCGGTGGACGCTGGAGGTCTCGCGGGTGATCAGGCCCTTGGTCTCCAGGTTGGCCAGGATCGTGGTCATGGTCTGCGGCGTGACCATGCACGCGCGGGCGAGCTGGGCGCCGGAGCGGCCGGCGGACTGCTGCAGGACGAGCAGGGCGACGTACTGGGGCACCGTCAGGTCGACGGTGCGCAGCACGCGGGTCTTCTCGGCGATGAGGGCCTGTTCGGCGCGTTTGATGGCGTGGCCGAGGCGGTGCCGGATGTCGTTGTGGTCGGTCATGGTGATCGTGCCCCTCGTCCGCCCCCGGTCGTCGACTGTTCGTGTTTTACGTTATATCAGGGCCCTGACACTCCGCCAGGCCCGACCGGGGCGCCGTCCGGGGCACTGTCCGGAGCGCCGTCCGGGCGGTGTGCTGGCAGGATGGGGCGGCATGGAACGAGTGCTTGGAATCGGCGGGTACTTCCTGCGGGCCTCCGACCCGGCGGCCCTGGGCGCCTGGTACCGCGACTGCCTGGGGCTGGACGCGGACGAGCACGGGCTGTGGCAGCAGGAGAGCGGACCGACGGTGTTCGCGGCGTTCGAGTCCGGGACGGACTACTTCGGCTCCCGCGCGCAGCAGAGCATGCTCAACTTCCGGGTCCGCGACCTGGACGCGATGCTCGCGCAGCTGCGCGCCAGGGGCGCGGACGTGGCCGGGCAGACGCAGGACATGGCGGGCGTGGGCCGGTTCGGCTGGGTGACCGATCCCGAGGGCAACCGGATCGAACTGTGGCAGCCCGCCTGAGCGGCGGTGGAACACGCCGTGGCCGAACCGGCTGCGGCGTGCCCGGCCGGCCGGTGTGAGACCTGCGGAATCCGGCCCTTGAGGCAGCCCGAAGCAGCCGGTTGCACTCGGCGAGGAGACCCCGGGCCGTCCCACAGCGGAACGGCCCGGGCGAACCGGGCAGGCCGGGCGGGCCGGGGCACAGAGTGTTCGAATCACCGTCGGCCTGCGCCGCCGTGACGCACCGTCCGTGGATCACGCCGGTCCGGCTCGTCCTGTGCGGCCCGGTCGTCGCCACCGGGCCGACGGCCGGGCCGCACGTACTCCTGCGGCTGCCTAGTCGGGCCGGGCCGTGCCGGGTGCCGGGTGCACCGGGTCGGCATCCGGCACGACCCGGACGGGGCGGCGGCCGTCCGTGCGGTGAGCGACGGCAGCGGGACCGCGCCGGCGGTGTGCACGGCGGGACAGGCGCACACCGGTCCTCCCGTGGACCGGGCGTGCGGGCAGCCGGCCGGACAGCGCCCGCCCGACCGGGCGCAGCACCCGGCCACTCCGTACGGGCAGCGCCGCTGCGAAAAGCCGGTGACCCGCGGATCCGGCTGCCGGGCCGCCGGGGTTCCCGGGCCAAACCGCTGGCACCGGCGGCCCTCGGGCGGGGAGACTGCGGGGATGGACACTCCCGTACCGGACGTGCGCGTCCGCACCGTCGTGCCCGGCTACGCGGGCATGCACCCCCTGGTCGCGGACCTGGTGCTGCCCGAGGGCGCGTCGATGTCCGTGATGAGCGCGCTGGAGACCTCCCGCGAGCTGATCCGTCACTCCTACTACCGGTACGAGTTCGCCACCGTCGCCGTCACGCACGCCCTGTCCGCCGTGGAGCAGGTCCTCGCCGAGCGGCTGGCCGACGACAACGCCCCGCTGGACGAGCTGGTCCGGCGGGCCGCCGCCGCGGGGCTCGTCTCGGCCTACCTGGCGGGTGAGTTGGAGCGCGGCCTGCGGCTGCGCGAGCGGATCGCGCGGGGCGCGGCGACCAGCGCCGCCGTCAATCCGCTCAGGGCGGTCGACCTGGTGCGCGCCGTCTTCGACACCGTCGCCGCGGTGCTGGGCCCGGCGGCGGCCGAAGCGGACGGTCCGGGCGGTCCGGGCGATCCGGGCGACGCACGGGGGCCGCAGGAGCGTCTGGTCCGCCTGTGGGAGGAGCACCGCGCCGCCGCGTTCCCGGCGAGCTTCCGCGGTGTGGACATCGACGGCGCGGACCTGGTCCTCCTGGACGCCGCCCTCTCCGCCCTCGTCCTGCGCGAGCTGGAGGGCGGCCTCGACGGCGAGGGCGTCGCCGACCTGCGGGCGCGCGTCGCCGACCTCCGCGCGGTCGTGCCCCTGCTCGACGAGGAGTACTGCGCCGCCTACTTCACCCGGCTGCGCACCCTCGCCGATCTGGTGGCGGACCGTCACCTGCCGCCGGCCACGTGACCTCCCGCGGCCGGCCGGCGCCCCCTGTGCCGCAGGCGGCCGCCTGCGGCACGGGGGGCGAGGAGGGCCCGAGCGGGCGGGGCCCCGGACGAGGGCCGGGTCAGGATGCCGAGCCAGGGGCCAGGCCGGGGGCCGAGCCGCAGGCCGAGCCAGGGGCCGAGCCGGAGGCCTAGCCGCAGGCCGAGCCGGAGGCCGGGCCAGGGGCCGAGCCGGAGGCCTAGCCGCAGGCCGAGCCGGAGGCCGGGCCAGGGGCCGAGCCCGGGGGCCAGGCCAGGGGCCGGGTCAGGATGCCGGGCCGGGGCCCGGGCCAGGGGGCCCGGGCCAGGGGGTCCGGGCCAGGGGGTCCGGGCCAGGGGCCGAGCCGGAGGCCTAGCCGCAGGCCGGGCCAGGGGCCGAGCCCGGGGCCGAGCCGGAGGCCTAGCCGCAGGCCGGGCCAGGGGCCGAGCCCGGGGGCCAGGCCAGGGGCCGGGTCAGGATGCCGGGCCGGGGCCCGGGCCAGGGGGTCCGGGCCAAGGGCCGAGCCGGAGGCCGAGCCAGGGGGCCAGGCCGGGGGGCCGAGCCGCAGGCCGGGCCCGGGGGCCAGGCCCGGGGGCCGGGCCCGGGGTCAGACCGGGCGGGTCTGCGCCCAGTCGTAGAGACGGTGGGCGCTGTCCCCCAGGCGGGTGGCGTAGAGCGTGCCGGCCGGGCCGCCCACGAGTTCGTCGGTGGTGGTGGTGACGCCGACGACGGTGCCGGTGCCGGTGCGGGGGTCGAACCGGGCGAGGTGGGGGCCGCCGCTCGCCCCGTGGCCCATGGTGCAGGGCTCGCCCCACAGCAGGGGGGCCTTGGGGCCGGGCCGGGCCGGTCCGGCGCAGTGGATCATGCGTGAGCCGGCGTAGAGGGCGGCGGCGTTGTTGAGCCGGTCCTTCGGGTACCCGAAGGTGTGGATGAACTCGCCCTCGGCGGGCTCGGTGAACGCGATCCGCTGGCTTCCCGTGACGTCCGCGATCCGCCGCCCCTCGGCGGAGGGGTTGGCCACGAGCACGGCCGCGTCGTGGCCGGCGACGGCGACGGCGTCGGAGGTGGTCGTGCCCGGGGCGGCGTCCCAGCGGGAGGAGGTGGCCATGGTCCTGATGCTGAAGCCGCCGAGCGGTTTCGTGCCGTTGCGGTAGCCGGGCACGAAGTACAGGTTGTGGCGCCACGTGTCGTCGGCGGTGGGGGCGCCGACGCCCCTGAGGCAGTGCGCGGCCGTGACGAGGGTGCTGCGGTTCGCGCTGGTGACGACCGTCGCGGTGCAGCTGCCGTCGTAGCCGTCGGAGAAGGTGAAGAAGAGCCGGCCGATGTTCCGGTCCGCCGCTCCGCCGTGCGTCCAGACGGCTCCGGGGTCCGGGGTGTTCGCGGGGAGCGGGCGCGGGTCGTCGGGCGTGTCGTCGTCCTCGGGCACGGGGGTGATCTCGGGGACCACGGCGCCGGCCAGCTTCATCCGGGTGGGGGTCCAGTAGGTGTCGATCCGGCTGCGTTCCTGTGCGGTGGTGGCGCCGGTGTGGGTGGTGACGGAGTCCTGCTCCGCGGCGAGGGCCGTGGCCGGCGCCAGCGCGGCGATGGTGGCCGCGGTCAGCAGGAGGGCTCCGGCGGCGGCGAGCTTGCGGGGGAGGGTGCGGTGTGTGGCGGGCATGGTCACCGTTCTCGTTCGGGTGCGGTGTGCTTGACGGTCCGTCGGCAGGGTCGGCGGGGCCGGTGCTTCAGGCGTGTTCGGCGGTCGGGGCCGGCGTTTCAGGCGTGTTCGGCGGCCCGGTACAGCGGCTTGGTGATCGCGGAGGTGAACTGCGGGCCGACCAGGTGCCGGGTGCAGGCGGTGTCGCCGCGGGGGCAGGCCCGGCCGGAGGCGTCGAGGAAGGCGCCCTGGGTGTCGTCGCCGACCACGGTGCCGATCCCGGAGGACGGGTCGAGGTCGGCGATGCGGGGGCCTCCGCTGGAGCCGCCGCCCATCACGCAGGGGGCGCCCCACTGGCCGCGGGGCTCCGGGTGCTCCGTGGTGCCGGGGTTCTCGCGGGCGGGCCCCGTGCAGTGGGCGAGCCTGGCCCCGGTGTATTCGGGCAGGCCCGCGCGGGCGGGATCGCCGGAGGCCTCGCGCGGGTAGCCGAACTCGTGGACCACCGCGCCGCCGGGGCGGTCGAAGCCGATGCGCTGGGCGGCGCCGACGACGTCCTGGACGCGCCGGCCCGCGGCGTCGGTGTTCAGGACCAGGAACGCCTGGTCGTACGCGTCGTACGCCAGGGCGTTCTGCTCGTCGTTGAGGAGCCAGGTGGCGTCGGCGACCCCGGCGCGGGCGACGAACGCGCCGTAGGGCGCGAGGCCGTCGTGGTAGCCCGGCACGAACATCTCGTTCGCCAGCCACTCGTTGTTGTCGCCCAGGAGGTCGGGGCTGTTGACGCAGTGCGCCGCCGTGACGACGGTGCTGCGGTTGGCGCTGTTCACGACGGTCGCGGTACAGCTCTCGTCCTCACCGTGGTTGGTGAAGAAGAGTCTGCCCACCGTCCTGCTCAGGGTGTCGGCGCCGGTCCACGGGGCGCCGTCGGGGCCGCTCCTGGGCGCGGCGCCGGAGGACGGCGTGGTCAGGGCGGCGATCCGCGCGGGGGTCCAGTAGTCCAGGACGGCCTGCTGCTGCGCGGCCGTGACCGCTTCCGGATGGACGATCACCCGGCTCGCGGCCGCCGTGGCCGTGTCCGGTGCGGCGGCCCCGGCCGGCGCGGCCGACGCCGGGCCTGCCGCCGCCGCGACGACCGTCAGGGCCCCTGTCAGAGCTCCGGTCAGAGCCGCCGTCAGGGCGGCTCGGGTGCGGGCTCGGGTGCTGGTGCTGGTGCTGGTGCTGGTGCGACCGTGTGTGGGTGGCATGTGTCGCACCGTAGGAGCCTCACGTCAGGGTCACGTCAGGAGTGGGTTTCGTCCTCCCCTCGAACACGTCAGGGTCCGGTAAAGAGCGTTTCATCCGTGTCTCGGTGCCGGCCGCGAGCGGGCCGCCCGGCGGTGGCCCCGGATCCGCACCGGAGCGTTCACCCTTCACCATTGCAATGAACGAAAGCAGGGTCGTTGCGTTATCCGCACGCCAGTTGCAACACTTTTCGGCACTTCACCTGCAGAGATGGAGATTTGACGCAACGAGCACGTTGTCAGCTTCAGAAAGGCAACGTAGCGTTTCCGTCATCAGAAAGAACGACCGAGCACCGGAGAACACCATGCAGACCTTCGCCACCGCCGCGCCGATCACCGCCGTCCTCGACATCCCCACCGGGCGCGTCCGGCTGATCGCCGCCGACCGCACCGACACCGTCGTCGAGGTCCGCCCCGCCGACCCCGCCAAGAACCGCGACGTGCGCAGCGCCGAGCAGACCACCGTCACCCACGCCGACGGCGTCCTGCGGATCCAGGCCCCCGAGAACGGCAAGGCCCTGCTCGGCGCCGGCTCCGTCGAGGTCACCGTCCGGCTGCCCGCCGGCTCCCGCGTCGAGGGCCGCGCCGCCGCCTGCGAACTGCGCGTCGTCGGCCGCCTCGGCGACCTCGCCTTCGACGGCGCCTACCGCCACACCAAGATCGACGAAGCCGCGAACGTGCACCTCACCGCCACCGACGGCGACATCGGGATCGGGCGCCTCACCGGCACCGCCGACCTCACCACCGCCCGCGGCGACATCCACGTCACCGAAGCCCACCACGGCACCCTCACCCTCACCACCCAATCCGGGAACATCACCGTCGGCGCCGCCACCGGCATCTCGGCCACCCTCGACGCCGGCACCACCCACGGCCGCACCCACAACACCCTGCGCAACGACGGCACCCCCACCCTCGACATCCGCGCCACCACCTCCCACGGCGACATCACCGCCCGCAGCCTCTGAACAGCCCGCACACTCCCCCGCCCCCCGCACGCAGGAAGGCACTCCCATGAGCACCGACGTCCAGCCGTCCGCCTGGAGCGGCATGGTCCCCGTCGACGACACCGCCCTCGCCGTCACCGACACCGGCGGCCCCGGCACCCCGGTGGTCTACCTCAACGGCCAGTTCGCCACCCAGGGCTACTGGCGGCGCGTCACCGCCGAACTCGGCCACGGCTACCGGCACATCACCTACGACGAGCGCGCCCGCGGCCGCAAGTCCCACCGCTCGGCCGACTACTCCTTCGAGGCCGCCGTCCGCGACGTCGACGCCGTCCTCGCCGCCCGGGGCGTGGAGCGGGCCCTGGTGGTCGGCTGGTCCTACGGGGCGTTCGTCGCCGCCCACTGGGCCTCCCGCAACCCCCGGCGCGCCCTGGGCGCCGTCCTGGTCGAGGGCGCCCAGCCCCACGACTGGCTCGACGACGCCATGGAGCAGCGCATCCGCAAGCAGTTCCGCCAGTGGGGCTGGTTCCTGCCGCTGCTGCGCCCCACCGGCCTGGCCCCGCGGATGAACGCCGACGAGCTGGCGCGGTGCAACATCGAGCTGGGCCGGGTCGCCCGCGAACGCGAACTGGCGCCCGTGCTGGATGCCATCAGCGTCCCGACCCGGTACGTGGTCGCCTCCGGGGCGTCCCTGGGCAGCCGCGGCGACGAGCAGGAACGCATCCGGGCGAGCCTGACGGCGGTGGCCGCCCGCAACCCGGCCATCGAGATCAGCGCGAAGGTGGCGAGCAACCACGGCACGATCCTGAAGAAGGACTTCCGCGCCGTCGCCGACGCCGTGCGCGAGGTCACCGCCGCCGGCACCGCGGGGAACTGACGGCGCGCGCACCACAGGGCCCTGCGGCCCGGCCGCTACTGGGGGTTGCCGTTGGCGGCCAGGCGGGTGCCCATCTCGGCGTGGGCGCGCCGCGAGTGCGGGTTGGCCGGGTCGTGGACGAGCCGCAGGTAGTCGTAGAGGACCTGGACGCACCGGTCCCGGGTGGGGTAGGAGACGTCGGCGGCCAGGCCGAGGCGGTCGGTGACCTCCATCAGCTTCCCGTCGGAGGCCGCGTACACCGGGTGCCAGACCAGGCGCACCGCCGGGTCGAGGGCCATGACCACGCGCAGCTGCGGGACCTCCTGCGCGATGAGGACGCTGTCGGGGTCGTAGGCCCGCAGGAAGATGTGGACGGGGCCGCGGGCGCGGCTCACGAAGGCCTTGGACAGGACGTTCCACATCGGCGTCTTGAGCAGCCAGTCCGGGGTGAGGACGAGTTTGTCGACCACGCCGCCGAAGGGGGTGGCCTCCAGCGGGGTGTGGCCCTTGCCGCGGGCGTAGTCGCTGACCTCCCGGCCGCCGGACCACAGGGCCAGTGTGGGGGTGTCGATCTCCAGGTAGTCGCCGACGACCTTGACCAGTTCCTGGTACCAGCTGTTCGAGGCGCGGTGGTCGCGCTGGTCCTGGCGTGCGGTGAAGGTCGCCATGGCCTCGTCGTTGAGCCGGCCCTGTTCGGCGATGCCGCCGAGGACGAGCTGCCAGGCGACGTCGGTGACGGCGTCGGGGAAGCCCGCCCGGGCCATCGCCTCGCGGAACGCGTCCCACTCGCCGTGCCCGGTCGGATCGGCGGCGTCGCGCCGCGCCTCCTGCCGGACGGCGGGGTCGCTCTGGCGCTGCAGCCGGCGGGTCACCGCCGCGTTGCCCACCGCCCTTTGCAGGGAGGCGAGTTCGGCGGGCCGCGCCCTCCCGGCGGCGGGCCGCTCGGCCGCCGGCTGGGCGCGCCGGGGCGACGCCGCCCCGGGCGCCGGCGCCCGGTCTGTCACGGTCCTGCGCACGCTCCCCCACCCCTCCGCACCACCGCCCGCCCGGCCCCGTCGCGGGCCCCGCCGCCCCCGAGCCTAGAGGGGCGCTCCCACGTCCCGCGAGGTCCGAAAGGGCAGCCCGGGGGCAGCGCCCGGTGCAGGCGCGGCGGACCGGGCCGGGCACAATCACCCTCATGGGAACCGACATCCGGGGATTCGTGGAGTGCCGTACCCGGGACGCGACCGGGGCGAAGGCCTGGACCTGCGCCGTCGAGCTGGACCTGCTCGGCGTCACCCGCGACTACCCGGCCTTCGCCTGCCTCTTCGGCGTGCGGGACCTCGGCGGGCACTGGCGGCCGGTCGGCGCCGGGCGGGGACTGCCCGCCGACGTGTCGGCGCGCGCCCGTGCCGCACACGCCTCCTGGGGCGCGGCCGCGTTCGGCGCCACCTGGCTCGACTGGACCGAGGTCCTGGCCGTCGACTGGGACGAACCGGCGCTGCCCCGCGCGACCACCATCGCCCGCTACCGCCGCCACCCGGACGGCACCCTGACCCTGCGCCACCGGGACGACTGGAGCCGGGGGTTCGCCCGGGCCAGCGGTGTCGACACCCGCGGCGTCGGCCCGGACCGCATCGGCGACCTGTGGGCCGAGGGCACCGAGTGGGACGTCGGCACCACCGTGTTCCGGGCCGAACGCGCGCGGCGCCGCGACGCCGTGCCCGCCGACGGCTCCTGGCGGCCGGTGTGGACCGTCATGGGCGCCCTCGCCGAGGTCCACGGCACCGGCGACGTCCGCCTGGTCGTGTGGTTCGAGGAGTGACATCCGAGGAGTGACACCCCCTCACCCCGGACCGGCGGCCCCCTCCCCGACCGGGCCGCGGGGCCCGGGCCGGGGGCCGGGGGCCGCGGGCCGCGGGCCCGGGCCGCCACCGAACGGGTGGACTCTGCGCCCCGCGCCCGCGACCCGGGCGTGCCCGGGGGCCGCGCCGGTGATGCTGCCGTGCGTCCGACCTCCCACCACCCGAGAGGCCCCCGCCCGTGCGACGCACCCACCACCGCAGACTCCTCGCCGCCACCCTGGCCGCGGCCGCCGTCCTGGCCCCGGTCACCGCGGCCCCCGCCGGCGCCGCCGGCCACCCCACCGGCAACCACCGCTTCGACACCCACGACAACGGGGACGACTGCCCGCCCGACGGCCTCGACCCCCAGCTGACCGCCCGCCTGGACACCGCCATCGCGGACGTCCGCCGCCAGGCCGCCATCCCCGGCGTCATCGTCGGCCTCTGGATGCCCGGCCGGGGCTGCTACGTCCGCGCCACCGGCGTCGCCGACACCACCACCGGCGCCCCGATGCGCACCGACGACTACGTGCGCATCGGCAGCGAGACCAAGACCTTCACCGTCACCGCCCTGCTCCAGCTCGTCGACGAGCACCGCATCGGCCTGGACGACCCGATCTCCGCCTACGTCGACGGCGTGCCGAACGGCGACTGCATCACCCTGCGCCAGCTCGCCGAGATGCGCAGCGGCCTGTTCCCGTACACCGCCGACCCCGGCTTCGTCCACGACCTGCTCAGCGACCCCCAGCGTTCCTTCACCCCCCGGCAGGACCTCGCCTACGCCTTCCGGCACGACAACACGTCCGAGCCGGGCACGACGTTCCAGTACTCCAACACCAACCTCGTGCTGCTGGGCCTGGTGGTCGAGAAGGTCACCGGCCGCCCGCTCGCCGAGGTGCTGGACGAGCGGGTGCTGCGCCCCTCCCGCCTGCACCACACCCTGCTCCCCCACGGCCCCGAGTTCCCCGCGCCGCACCCGCGCGGCTACACCGACCAGACGCTCAGCGGCGCCACCGCGGACGCCACCGACTGGAACCCCAGCTGGGCCTGGGCGGCCGGGGCGATGATCTCCGACCTGCAGGACCTGCGCCGCTGGGCGGAGAGCGTCGCCACCGGGCGGCTGCTCAGCCCCCACACCCAGGCGCAGCGGCTGACCACCCTGCCGACCGGGTTCCCGGACACGACGTACGGGCTGGGCATCCTGGAGACGGGCGGGTGGATCGGGCACAACGGCTCGATCCCGGGCTACGAGACGGTGACGGTCCACCTGCCGGCGCAGCGGGCCACGCTGGTCGTCGAGATCAACACCGATTCCACGGTCCGGGGCCAGGAGCCGTCGACGCTGCTGGCCCGGGCGATCACGCAGATCGTCACCCCGGACAACGTCTACGCCGGGGCGATCGCCACCCGGTAGCCGGGGGGCGCGGCGCCCCTGGTGGCGGCGCAGCGGCGGCGGGCGGGAGCCGGCGGGCGACGGCGCCCGGGCCGGGCTGCCGGGGCGCCGGCGGGAAACCCCGGTGCGCCGGGGGTGGCGCACCGGCACACTGGCCCGATGCTCATCGACCACTGGCCCCTGTTCGGGCTGCGCGTGACCTCTCCCCGCCTGGAGCTGCGGCTGCCCACCGGGGACGAACTGGCCGAGGTGGCCGACCTCGCCGCCCGCGGCATCCACCCGCCGCATACCCGTCCCTTCCTGTCCCCCTGGGGCGAGTTGCCGCCCGCCGAACGTGCCCGGCACGTGGTGCGGATGCACTGGCGGCGGCTGGGCCGCTGGACGCCGCAGGACTGGGCGCTGGAGCTGGTCGCCTTCCACGAGGGACGCCCGGTGGGCGTCCAGGACGTGCGGGCCGAGGAGTTCGGCGTGCGCCGCGAGGTCGTCTCGGGCTCCTGGGTCGGCCTGGAGCACCAGGGGGCGGGCTTCGGCACCGAGATGCGCGCGGCGATGCTGCACCTGCTGTTCGCCGAACTGGGCGGGCAGTGGGCCAGGTCGGTGTCCTTCACCGACAACGCGCCCTCCCTCGCGGTGTCCCGCAGGCTCGGTTACCGCGAGGACGGCGTCGACCGGGACGTTCTGGACGGCCGGGTCGTGGAGTCCGTGCGGCTGCGCCTGTCGCGGGAGGACTGGGCGCGGCACGCGACGGTCCCGGTCACCGTGAGCGGTCTGACGGACGGCTGCCGCGAGATGCTCGGCGCCACCCCCACGCCCACCTCCACGCCTACCGTCTGACGCCCGGCTCGGCGTCCGGCTCGGCGTCCGGTCTCAGGCCCCGTCCGTGGCGGCTTGCAGGGCGGCGGGCAGGGCGGTGAGGGAGTGCAGGACGCCGATGCCCTCGCCGGCCGGGGCGCCGGTGCCGGAGCGGTCGAGCCAGAAGGCGCGCAGGCCCGCGTCGTGGGCGCCGAGCGCGTCGACGTCGTACTTGTCCCCGACGTAGGCGACTTCGTGCGGGGCCAGGGCCAGGCGTGCGCAGCCGGCCAGGAAGATGCCCGGGGCGGGTTTGGCCTCGCCGTGTTCGTCGGAGCAGACCAGCACCGCGTCGGTGAAGTGGCCCAGCAGGCCGACGGCTTCGAGTTTGCGGCGCTGGTGGGCGGTGGAGGAGTTGGAGACGATCCCGAGCCGGTGGGTGGGCGCGAGGGCGGCCAGGACGGGCGCGGCGTCGGGGAAGGCGGCCCGGGCCGCGTCGCGGTGGGCCGTGTACCCGGCGAACCAGGCGGCGGCCCGCTCGTCCGGCAGGTGCCGGGCGCCGTCGTCGCCGAGGCGGGTGAGGAACCGGCGGGTGCGTTCGTGCTGCTGGCCGGTGAAGGTCAGCTCACCGGCCAGGAAGCGCGCGTACTGCTCCTCCATGACGGCCCGCCACAGTGCCACCGCCGCGGCGGGTGCGGGGAAGCGGTCCAGCAGGCGCAGGTCCCGCAGGTGGGCGAGGATGCCGGCTTCTTCCGAGCCCGAGTAGTCGAACAGGGTGTCGTCGACGTCGAAGAGCACGCCTCTGATCGGCACGGTCCGCTCCCTCCCGTTGGTGCTGCGGCGCCGGTGTGCCGGCGGCCGTGGGGACCCTACGCGACCGGCGGCCGGGCGGGCGTCGAGCCGGCCGGGCGGGCGGGCGGGTGCCGGTACGGCCGCGGGTGCGGCCGTACCGGCGGGCGGGTTCAGCCGCCGAGGACCTCGTTGACCAGGGCGCGGGCCTCGTCCTGGACGCGGGTGAGGTGGTCGGGGCCGTGGAAGGACTCGGCGTAGATCTTGTAGACGTCCTCGGTGCCGGAGGGGCGGGCGGCGAACCAGGCGTTGTCGGTGCAGACCTTGATGCCGCCGATCGGGGCGCCGTTGCCGGGGGCGTGGGAGAGGACGGCGGTGATCTTCTCGCCGGCGAGTTCGCCGGCGCCGACCCGCTCGGGGGACAGGCGGGCCAGGCGGGCCTTCTGCTCGCGGTCGGCGGGGGCGTCGACGCGGGCGTAGGCGGGGGCGCCGTGGCGCTCGGTCAGTTCGCGGTAGCGGGCGCTGGGGGTGGCGCCGGTGACGGCGGTGATCTCGGAGGCGAGCAGGGCCAGCAGGATGCCGTCCTTGTCGGTGGTCCACACCCCGCCGTCGCGGCGCAGGAAGGAGGCGCCGGCGCTCTCCTCGCCGCCGAAGCCGATCGAGCCCTCCAGCAGGCCGTCGACGAACCACTTGAAGCCGACCGGGACCTCGACCAGGGTGCGGCCCAGGTCGGCGGCGACGCGGTCGAGCATCGAGGAGGAGACCAGGGTCTTGCCGACGCCGGCGTCGGCGGGCCAGTCGGCGCGGTGGCGGTAGAGGTAGTCGACGGCCACCGCGAGGTAGTGGTTGGGGTTCATCAGCCCGCCGTCGGGGGTGACGATGCCGTGCCGGTCGGCGTCGGCGTCGTTGCCGGTGGCGATGGCGTAGTCGGCGCGGCGGGTGATGAGGGAGGCCATCGCGGACGGCGAGGAGCAGTCCATGCGGATCCTGCCGTCCCAGTCCAGGGTCATGAACCGCCAGGTCGGGTCGGTCAGCGGGTTGACGACCGTCAGGTCCAGGCGGTGGGTGTCGGCGATGCGCGCCCAGTAGTCCACCGACGCGCCGCCCAGCGGGTCCGCGCCGATGCGCAGGCCCGCCGCGCGCACCGCGTCCAGGTCCAGGACGGAGGGCAGGTCCTCGACGTAGGCGGTGAGGTAGTCGTGGCGGGCGGTGGTGGCCGCGGCCAGCGCCCGCGCGTACGGGACCCTCCTGATGCCGCGCAGGCCCTCGCGGATCAGTTCGTTGGCGCGGTCCTGGATCCACCCGGTGGCCTGTGAGCCGGCCGGGCCGCCGCTGGGCGGGTTGTACTTGAAGCCGCCGTCGCGCGGCGGGTTGTGCGAGGGGGTGACGACGATGCCGTCGGCCAGCGCGCGGGGGCTGCGCCGGTTGTGGGCGAGGATCGCGTGCGAGACCGCCGGGGTGGGGGTGTAGCCGTCGGCGGCGTCGATCAGCACGTGCACGCCGTTGGCGGCCAGCACCTCCAGGGCGGTGACCTTCGCCGGTTCGGACAGGGCGTGGGTGTCCGCGCCCAGGAACAGCGGCCCGCCGACGCCCTGTTCGGCGCGGTACTCGCAGATCGCCTGCGTGGTCGCGGCGATGTGGTCCTCGTTGAACGCCGCGTCCAGCGACGAGCCCCGGTGCCCCGAGGTCCCGAACGCCACCCGCTGCCCGGGCTCCTGCGGGTCCGGGTGCAGCGCGTAGTAGGCCGTCACCAGCCGCGCCACGTCCACCAGGTCACCGGCCTGCGCCGGCTGCCCTGCCCGTGCGTGTGCCATCCGTCTTCTCCCGCCACTTCCGACTTGTGTTCCCGGTACGCGTCCTGCCCCCGTGCTCACCGATCGTGACGATTCTCGCACCCGGGCGGGGCGATTCCCTCCGGCCACCCGTGGGTGGCCAGTCGGGCTTCACGCGTTCGCCGCCGGGTCCGGGCCGGGACTCGCGCCGTGGTGGCGCTGCGCGTGCTGTTGGTGACCGAGCCGCCCGTCCGGCGGGCTCGGGCCTCGATCTCGACCGAGGCGTTGTGGTCGGCGTCGTCCTCCCAGCCGCAGTGGACGCATCGGAAAACGCGTCCGCAGCCGGGGCGGCTCGCGGGGTCGACCGTGCCGCATGCGGGGTTGCCGCATGTCTGGGAGGTGTGGAACGCCGGTACCGGGATGAGCCGGGAACCGTACAGGCGGCACTTGTAGTCCAGTTGACGCCTGCGCTCTCCGGGCGCGTTGTCCAGGATCGACCGGTTGAGCCCGGCCTTCACCGAGACGTTCCTCCCGGGGGCCGCCGTGGTGCCCTTGGCGCTTGCGGTCAGGTTCTTCACACGCAGGTCCTCGATGCCGACGAAGCCGTGGTTTTGGGCGAGGTCGGTGGTGAGTTTGTGCGTGAAGTCCGCGCGACGGTTGGCCTGCCGGGCCTTGAGCTTGGCGATCCCAGCCATGGTGCGACGCAACCGGTTGGAGTACCGGCCTCCGTTGTGCTTCCTGGCGTGGGTGAGCTGTCGGGCCTTCTTCCGTTCCAGGTGCTTGAGGCGGGCCCGCTCGGCCCGGGTGAGGGTGGGAGGCATGAGGCGGGGTGCGGTCTCGCTGGAGACGAACGCCGAGGCCGCCACCCCGAAGTCCACGCCGCAGCCTGGCTTGCCGTTCGGCGCGTCCGGTTCACGGCCGGTTGCCACGCCGAAGGAGATGTGCAGGCCGGTCCCGTCCCGGGACACGGTGGCGTTGCGGATCGTGCCCCCGAGAGCGCGGGAGAGCCGGAAGCGGACCCATCCGAGTTTCGGAAGCTTGACCTCGGCCCAACGCCGGTTCAGCTTGCGAACAGCGATGTCCTGCCCTTTGAACGGGATACCCATCCGGTGTCCGCGCCTCTTGCGCACGGGGAATCCGGCCGGGTGGCCGGGGTTCCAGAAGTTCAGGTAGGCAGCGTCCAGGTTCGCCAGCACACGCTGGCCGCATCCGGCCGGCAGGTCGGCCATCCAGTCCATTTCGGCGCGAGCGACGGTGAGTTGTCGGCACTGTGCGGATCCCATGAGGGTGATCCCGCGCTGGCGGTAGAGGTAGCGGCGCTGTTCCAAGGCGACGTTCCACAGGGCGCGGCAGGTGTGCCCCCACCGCGCCAGGGTCTCCTCCTGGTCCGCGGTGGGATACAGCCGGTAGCGGCGTCCCGTGTCAGCCTTCACGGGTCCACCCTCGGCGGGCTCGTCACGGCGGTCAATCAGAAGATCGGAACTGATGGACACTGCCCGCTCCGCCGCACCCCGTGCGGGCTTCATGACGAGGTGCCTGCATGAAGTGTTCACCGGGGCGATCGGCGCGACGGAGTCCGTCGTGGCCCTGGCGACGGAGCGGACCCGGGCGCGCGGCCGGCACCGTTCACTCCCACCGGTGCCCGCCCGGGGCGGCGTCGAGGTTTCCCCCGGTCCCTCCCAGGACCTTCCCCGTTCAGCCCGGCAGCCGCTGGCGGTAGGCGTCCAGGACGGGCGCGGTGGTGGTCGCCAGGAACTCGGTGACCCGGTACGCGCACAGTCCGGCGACCACGAACGGGTCGGTGGCCACCAGTGCCTCGATCGCGGCCCGGTCCTGCCCGGCCGCCAGGATCACCCCGCCCTCGCGCGGCACCTTGCGCCCGGAGGCGAGGAAGGTGCCCGCCGCGTAGTGCGTCTGCAGCCATGCGACGTGCTGCGCGAGCGCGGCGTCGATCTGCTCCAGCGGGGCGGTGTAGCTCAGCTCAAGTACGAACATGCGTCCAGGCTAGGCCCGTTCGGGCAGGGGCCTGCGGCGGGGGTGGGCGGGCGCGGATGCGAACCGCCGCAGCCGAAGCGGGGCCCCGTTTCCGGGTGACCCCGCCGAGGGGTGTCAGCGGCGTGTCAGGGATGAGTCAGGACGCTTTGGCAGGCTTCGGGGTGGCAGGACCTCAGGGCTCTGCCGGGACCGAATCCCACGCCCGTAGGCAGAGACGAGGTGATCCGTATGAAGATCCGCAAGGTTGCCGTCGCCAAGGCCGGCTCCTCGCCGCGCTGAATCCGGCAGGGGCTCTGAAGAACACCCTGCCGGGGGCCCATCCGCGCGAATCGGATGGGCCCCTTCGCACCGGCGACGGATGCCGTCCGGCGCCGGCAGTCGTACTCGACGACGATACCGAGGACTTCACCATGAGCGACTCCGCGCTGCCCGCGCTGCCGAAGGTCCGGCCGATCTATGACGTGATGTACCTGGAGGGCCGGATCCGGATGGGTTCCGGTCCTGCGTACGCCAGCGAGATCGAGGACCCGGACGGCCGCTGGGCCACGCTGGTCAGGTTGCTCGACGGCAGCAGGAGCATCGCCCGGCTGCAACGCGAACTCGACGGCAGGCTCAGCGCGGACGAGGTGATCGAGGGAGTCGGGACCCTCCATGAGGCGGGCTTCCTGGAGGACGGGGGTACCACCCCGCCGCAGGAGCTCACGGCCGACGACCTGCGCCGGTACGCACCGAACCTGAACTTCTTCCGTACCCGCGCGTCCGCGAGCGAGGACTTCCACGCCCCGCAGGTCGTGCTGAAGAACACCCGGGTGCTGGTGCTGGGCATGGGCGGTATCGGCACCAATGTCTGCATGGCGCTGGCCGAGCTCGGCATCGGCAGCATCACCGGCCTGGACTTCGACCGGGTCGAGCTGAGCAACCTCAACCGGCAGGTCCTGTACTCCACCCCGGCGGTGGGCAGGCCGAAGGTGGACGTGGCCGCGGAGCGGATGGCGCGGTTCAACCCCGACATCGAGTTCGACGCGGTCGAACGGCGACTCACCTCGCTGTCCGATGTGGAGGCCGTCATCGACGCCGCGGCCCCGGACTTCGTCTTCTGCCTGGCCGACAAGCCGAACGGATGGATCGACTTCTGGGTCAACGAAGCCTGCGTGAAGCGTCGGATCCCTTACACCGCCGGCAGCATCAGCGCCCACCTCGGCACGGCCTACAGCGTGGTGCCGGGCCAGGGCCCCTGCTACCGGTGCATCGTCGACGGGGAAACCGCCGAGCACGCCGAGTTCGCCGAGATCCTGGAGTACGTGCGGATCCACGACCTCGACTCCAGCAACGGCGCACTCGGGCCGGCCTGCATGTTCCTCGGCTACTTCCTCTCCTACGAGCTGCTGCGCGAGCGCCTCGGGCTCGGGCCGGTGCTCGCCTCGGGAAAGCTCCTCGAAATCGACTTCGTGACGTTCCAGCAGCAGTGGCACACCACCGTGCGCCGCCCGGACTGCCCGGTGTGCACGACCGCGGTCCCGGCGACCCCCGCCCCGCCGGAGCCCCTGGACGAGCACCGTGGCTGAGCCGGCCCCCGGCCCGCGGTCGGCGGCCCCCCTCCTGCGCAACCGGCCCTACCAGGCGATGTTCTGGTCGCAGACCTGCACCGACCTCGCCGAACAGTTCCTGATCGTGTCGATCGCCTGGGCCGCCCTGCACACTTTCGGCGGCGGCCGCCTGGGTCTGGTCCTGGCCGCCTGGGCGATCCCGCGCGGACTGCTCCTGCTCTTCGGCGGTGTCCTGGCCGATCGCAAGGACCGCCGCACGGTCGGGATTGCGGTCGGGGCACTGCTGTGCCTGCTGAACCTGGCCGCCGCCGCCATCACCCACCGCAGCGAGCTGTGGGCCTGGCTCGCCCTGGCCGTCTGCCTGGGGGTCCTGGACGCGGTCCGGCTTCCCATCGGGTCCTCGATGCTGCCGCTGCTCGTCGACAGGGAGCGCCTGGTGCAGGCGAACCGCTGGGTCAGCCTGCGCGAGTGGGGCGCGATGACGGGCGGACCCGCGCTGGGCGGCGCCCTGGTCGCCCTGCTGGGCAGCGGCGGCACGCTGGTGACCGCGGCGGGCATGTACGCCCTGAGCAGTGTCCTGCTGACGTTGCTGCCGCCGCTGGGCCGGGGCCAGGAGGCCCGCAAACCGGTCCTCGCGGACCTGTCCGGCGGTCTCGCCTTCGTGCTGCGCCACCGTCGGCTGCGGGTCCTGCTCCCGACGTTCGCGATGGCCAACCTGTTCGTCCTGGGGCTGATCGGGGTGGGCATCCCGCTCTTCGCCAAGGAGGTCGTGAAGGCGGGCCCGCAGGGGCTGGGCATCCTCTCCGGTGCGTTCGGCGCCGGCCTGGTGCTCGGCACTCTGCTCTGCCACCGGCTGCCCACGCGGTGGCAGCAGTCCCAGCGGGTCATCTTCGGCCTGTTCATGGTGAGCGACGGCCTGCTGGCCGTGGTGGGGATCGCTCCGAACCTGCCGCTCGCCGCAGTGGCGTACGCCGCCGGCGGACTGGCCGCAGGACCCGCCGCCACGTACTACCGCACGCTGCTCCAGGCCCTCCCGCCCGAGGAGTACCTGGGACGGGTCAACAGCATCGCCCGTGCGACCTCCTTCGGGCTCGAACCGGCGTCGACCGCGGGTGTCGGTGCGCTCTCCGCCCGGCTCTCCGCGGCGACCCTGCTCATCGTCGGCGGCTGCGCCGCGGCCGTGGTGGACCTGACCGGGCTGGTGCTCAGCAGCCGCAGGACACCGGCCGGGGCCGACGCCGGCAGCGAACCCCTGGTCTGCGCAGGTGCCCAGGATGGATGAGAACGAGGCCCTGGCCGAGGAGGCGGCGCGCTGGGAGGCGTACGCCGAGCCGCTGGGCCGGCTGTGCGCGCTGCTGTGCGAGGAGTTCGCCCGGCAGACCCCGAACGCGACTGCGCTCCCGCTGGCGATCCACCGGTGCACGACCGGCACGTTCGCGCTCGTCCTCACGCCCGGGCAGTCGCAGCCCCGGCTCCTGGAGTACGTCGAGGGCGCCCCGGCCCCGGGCCGCTGCATCGTCGACTTCGCCCGGGAGGCCGGGCCCGCGGCCGCGGGCGGCACGGCGGAGTTCATCCTCGGCGACGTGGTCCTCGACCCCCGGGGCCGGTATCTCGCGTACACCGTCGACACCAGCGGCGCCGACACCTTCGAGGTGCGCCTGCGGACCCTGCCGGCAGGAGAGTCGGTGACCGTGGCCGAGTCGGCGGCGCCGTCCCTCGCCTGGGACAGCGGGCCGGACCGCGTCGTCCACCTCCGGGTCGACGGGCAGCTGCGCCCGGTCGAACTGCGCGCCACCGATCCGCGCAGCGGCGACACGGTCCGCCTCGCCGCGCTGGCACCCGGCGGTGACTACGTCGAGCTGGCCACGAGTTCGGACGGCACCGAGGTGCTGGCCGCGATCGAGCAGCATTCCCGCCGCAGCATGTGGGTGCTGGACCGCGCGACGGGAGGACTGTCCCCGCTGCGCGAGCCCCGCCCGGGAGAGCGGGTGTACGCCGACGTCCGCCAGGGCCGCTGCGTGATGGCGGTGTCCGGCGCCGCGGACGGGGATGCCGTCCTGCTCGCCGCATCGCTCGATGACCTGCCGGTGCCGGACGAATCGTGGGCGGTGGTGTGCCGGGCGTCCGACGGTGCGACGTTCGAGGACGTCGCCCTCGATGGGGACCGTGTCCTCGTGCTGGAGCGGCGCGCGGGCCGGCGGCTGCTGCGCTGCCCGCTGCCCGGGGTTCGGGGAGCGCAGGAGTGCGTCGGCTTCACGGCGGACCGCGGGCCCCGGGACGGCGGTTCCCCGGCATCCGGCATCCGGTTCGTGGCCGGGCTGCGCCCGGCCGGGGCCCCGCTGGAGCTGGTGCGTTCCTGCTGGGACCAGGAGGCACGGTGGTACCGGCTGGCCACGGGCGCGACGGTCGCCCGCCCCTTTCCGGGCGCCGGCCCGGCGGCCGCCGCCGCCGTGACCGGCGGACCGGGCATCACCGTGCTCGAAACGGCCGTGGCCTCGGCGGACGGCGTGCTCGTACCGCTCACCGTCCTGCGACCTGCCGCAGCCGTGGGCCCGCTGCCCACCGTGCTGTACGCCTACGGGTCGTACGGCATCCCGGTCGACCCCGACTACTCGCTGTTCCGGCCCTCGCTGTTCCGGCGGGGTGTCAGTTTCGCCATCGCCCATGTGCGCGGCGGCGGCGAACTGGGCCCCGCGTGGCACGAAGCCGGGCGCGGCGCGGGCAAGCTGAGCGCCGTGCAGGACTACCTCGGGTGCGCTCGGCACCTGATCGCGCAGGGCCTGACGGCACCGGGGTCGCTTGCGGCACGCGCCCGCAGCGCCGGCGCCGCGCTGGTCGGCGCCGCGGTCAACCAGGAGCCCGGCCTGTTCGCCGCCGCCGTCCTGGAGGTCCCCTTCGTCGACTGCCTGCAGACCCTGCTGCGCGCCGACGATCCGCTGACGGAGCTGGAATGGGACGAGTGGGGCAACCCTCTCGCCGACCCGCGGGCCAGGGCCGTCCTGGCCGCGCTCGCACCGGTGGACAACGTCCGGCCGGCCGCGTACCCGGCCATGCTGCTGACCGGCGGCCTCTCGGACACCCGGGTCGCGGTCGCCGAACCGCTGCGTCTGGCCTCGGCCGTGCGGACGGCGAGCACGGCCGGGCGTCCGGTGCTGGTGCGTGTCAACGGTGTCGGCCACCTGGGGCATTCCGAGGTGGCCGAGGACTGGCAGGACGAAGCGGCCGTCCTGGCCTTCGTCCTGACCGAACTCGGGAAGGACGACGCGTGATCCGCATCCTGTCCGTCGGTGACGTCTTCGTGGACCGGCCCGAGCCCGCGGCGGGATTCGCCCTGCTGGCCGGGCTGCTGGCCACCGGGGACATCGTCTTCGGGAACTGCGAAGGCGCCCACTCGCGGTCGGCGGACCGGGCCCCGCAGGCCAAGGGGCCTCAGGTGTCCGCGCCGGGAAACGCCGAAGCCCTGCGCGCGCTCGGGTTCGACGTGATGTCCCTGGCGAACAACCACAGCGTCGACGGCGGGCACGAAGGCCTGCGGCAGACCGTCGCCGCACTGCGCCGGCACGGGATCGAGGCGGTGGGAGCGGGAGAGAACCTCGGGGAGGCGTTCGAGGCCCGCCTGCTCACCCGGAATTCGCTCACCGTCGCCTTCGTCGCGCTCTCCACGGTCTTCCCGGCCGGGTACGAGGCGCGCGCGGGAGTACCGGGCATCGCCGCCCTGCGAGCCCACACCTTCTACGTCAACCCGGACCCCTCGTGCTGGAACCCCGGCGCCGCCCCGCAGATCGTCACCGCCGTCGACGAGGACGACTGCGGCACGGTCGAGGAAGCGGTGCGCAGCGCCGCCGCCAGGGCGGACGTGACCGTGGTGGGCGTGCACTGGGGCGATCCGTTCCGCCCCTTCGCGCTCACCGACTGCGAGCCCCAGGTCGCCCGGCTGCTCGTGGACGCCGGAGCCGACGTCGTCCTGGGACACCATCAGCACCTGCTGCGCGGCGCCGCGTTCCTCGACGGCGCTCCCGTCTTCTACGGGCTCGGGAACATCGCCTGCGATCTGCCCGCCCTCGCCGCGGACCTGCTCCGGGAGACCCCCGACGCCCCGTACGACGACGAGGACGCGTGCCTGCGGACCTACGGCGAGTACGGGATCTACCCCCGTGCGGGCTACCCGTTGCTGCCCTTCCACCCCGACGCCAGGCGGACGGTGGTGGCACGCGTCGACGTCGACGGGACGGGGGTGCTCGACTGCGGGCTGTACCCGTGCCGCATAGAGCCGGACGGGGCCGTGCGGCCGCTGCGCGTCGCGGACCCCCGGCACGGGGAGGACCTCGCCTACCTGCGTACCTGTCTGGCCCATGTGCCCGGGCCCGCGGAGCTGGAGCCGACCGAGTCCGACGGCTTCGCCTACTGGCGGCTGGTCCCCGGGGGCTGACTCCGGGGCGCGGTGCGGGCCTTGCACGGATCCTGACGCAGCGGCGTCGACGTCCCGGCCCGTCTGTCGTCGCCCGAACCGGTCGGCAGGCCGGGGCTTCGCTGCGGCAGGGGCGGTGCGGACCATCGCGGCCGCTGCAGGGCGGGAGCGTGGTCCAGGATGGCCTGTTCGAGGGCGCACAGCCGCGGGGACGGGTCGAGCCCGAGCTCGTCCGCGAGCCGGGACCGGAGGCTGCGGAACGCGTCGAGCGCCTCCACCTGGGACCCGCTGCGGTAGAGCGCGAGCATGTAGTGCTCGCAGAAGTCCTCGCGCAGGGTGTACTGGCTGTGGACCGCCTGGATGTCCGCCAGCACCGCGGCATGGCGGCCCCGTTCGAGTTCGATGTCGAACAGGGTCGCCAGTCCGCGCAGCCGGTAGGCCTCGTAGCGTTCTCCGGCGGCCCGCAGCAGGTCGCGGCCGGTGCTGTCGGCGAGGGGTCCCTGCCACAGTGCCAGACTCGCCCGGACCTGCCGGAGCGCGGCGTCCGGATCGTCGAAACGCAGCCGCGCCGCCCGGTCGATCCCGTTGGCGAAGACGGCGGTGTCCAGTTCGATCCCGTCGAGGTCGAATCGGTAGCCCTGCGGATGTCCCTGCACGCGGCCCGCTCCCCGGCCCGGCTCGATCGTGGCGAGGTGTCGGCGGATCCGGCTGATATGGGCCTGGAGGGCGTTTTCGGCGTTGCCGGGAGCCTTCCCGCCCCAGAGCTCCTCGATGAGGACGTCGTGCAGGACCGGCCGCCCCTCGCTCACCAGCAGGATCTGGAACAGCAGCCGCCGGTATTCGCCCGTGATGTCGACGAAGCCGGCGGCGGTCTCGACCCCGACCCGGCCGAGCGCGCAGTACCTCACCGGGCCGTCCCCGTGGGGCGGGGGGTCGGGAGAGCCCGGGTCGGGCGGTAACGCACCGAGAACCCGCAACCCACCACGTATGCGCACACGTTGTCCCTTCTCCGAAGGCCAGAGACGATGAAGGAGCATGCCGCGAACGGTAGTTGCCGAATGATCTGCACCCGGGAAGCCGCGTCCTCGCGGTTCCGGTGCGGTATGGAATGTCAACTCCCGTGCGCGGCACCAGGGTTGCCCACAGGAGGAAGAGGCACTGCGCTGCGCGTGCGGGGCCGGAAGGCGGCCGCGGGACGGGCGCACGGGGGGCGGCGACAGCCGCGGCCACGGGCTGCTGTGGCGGTCATAGCGCATTCCCCCATCACTGCGCGGTGCTGTCCGGCGTCGTCCGCCACCACGGTGCCGCAGCGTGCGCCGGGGGCCGCGAGAGTTCCTCCGCCCCGACCCCCGGAAGGGTGCCGACCCCAATCCTGCCAGCTCGGGCAAGGATTCCGGTAGGACACAGCACACCCTTTTTCCGTCTTGCCGCGGGGTGGGCGCGGGCCGCAGACTCGTGCGACATCCCACCCCCTTCCACGGCCTGACGTGCCGGTGCCCCCGTTGCGGGCGGCCGGCGCGTGGAGCCGTCGTGCCCGGGGGCGGGTGGCGTGGACGGAACCGACGATGGGGGAACACACGATGAGCGGGACGACGGGCGTGCACGGGGACCTGGTGCTGCGGGCGCGGGTTCGGCTGCTGAGCCACAACGAGCGGGTGCTGCACGGCGAGGAGGGCCTGTGGGTGTACCGGACGCTGTTCGCGGTGAGCCCGCAGGTGTACGCGTTCAAGCTGGCGCTGGTGCTGCGGGAGGCGGCGGAGGGCCCGCGGGTGGCGCACCTGCCCGAGGCGCGGGAGGCGTTGCTGGCGCAGGCGCGGGCGGTGTCGGCGCGGATCCCGGCGCACGCGCCGGTGCGTCAGGTGCGGATGTGGGAGTACTCGGTGGCGGATCTGCGGCTGGCGGAGCAGCAGGTGGGGCGCCCCTGACGGACCCGCGGGCGGGCCGGCACCGGCCGTACGGGGCGGGGCGGGGCGGTCGTACGGGCGGGCCGGTCGTGCGCGGTGGTAGGCGGTCGCGGGATGGTTGCGGTACAACAATCCCTATTTGACGACTGATCGGAGAAATTCTGATATGAGCAGGTCAGGACTGTCACGCCGCGCCCTCCTCGCCGGTGCCGCGGCCGGCGCCGGTGCCGCCGTCGTCGGCTGGGACACCTCCGCCCGGGCGTGGGCCGCCGAGCCGGGCGCCGACGTCGCGCAACTGCCGTCCCTGGACGGGACGGTGACGCTGCAGGGAGCCGGGGTGGAGCGGTTCGCCGCCGACTTCGGGCACCTGGTCAGCGCGGCGCCGCGGGCGGTGCTGCGGCCCGCCTCGGTGCGGGACGTGCAGAAGGTGGTGGCGTTCGCGAGCAGGCACCGCATCGCGGTGGCGGTCAACGGGCAGAGCGGGGACCTGTCGCAGGTCGGCGAGGCCGGGCTGGAGTCGCACTCCAGCTACGGCCAGGCCAACCCGCGCGGCGGGATCGCGATCGACGCCCGCGGCCTGTCGCAGGTCGTCTCGGTGCGGCCGGGGCGTGCCGTGGTGGAGGCGGGGGCGACGTGGGCGCAGGTGGTGGAGGCGGGGCTGGCGGCGGGCTGGGTGCCGCCGTGCCTGACGGACTACCTGCACCTGTCGGTGGGCGGGACGCTGAGCGTGGGCGGGATCGGCGGCGCGGTGCAGCGCTTCGGCCTGCAGGCGGACCGGGTGCTGGAGCTGGAGGTGGTGACCGGCACCGGTGAGCTGGTGACGGCCTCCCCCGCCCGCAACCGGGAGCTGTTCGAGGCGGTGCTGGGCGGCGGCGGGCAGGTGGGGATCATCGTGCGGGCCACCCTGGCGCTGGTGCCGGTGCGCGAGCGCGCCCACGTGTTCTCGCTGTACTACGACGACCTGGACGCCTACCTCGCCGACCAGGAGAAGGTGATGGCCGAGGGCCGCTTCGACCTGCAGGTCGGTGACGTGGAGCGCAGCGCGGACGGGTCGCGGTGGCGGTACAAGGCGGAGCTGGTGGCGTTCGCGGACGCGGGGCAGGCGGTGGACCGCGAGGCTCTCCTCGCCGGGCTGCGGCCGGCGGCGGACGGGGTGTCGGTGGTGGAGCAGAGCTGGCGCGAGTACGCGTTCCGGGTGGACGCGTTCGCCGGGTACCTGCGGGCGGCCGGGTTCTGGGGGCTGCCGAAGCCGTGGCTGAGCGTGTTCCTGCCCGCGTCGACGGCGCGGGTGTTCATGGCGGAGGCGGCCGAGGTGCTCACGCCGGCGGACCTGGGGGCGGGGCTGCTGCTGTTCTACCCGTACCTGCGCGAGCGGGTGAAGGCGCCGCTGGCGGTGCTGCCGCAGGGCGAGGTGGGCTGGCACTTCGACCTGCTGGCGTTCCCGGGGCCGGGGGCGGACGCGGCGGCGATGCTGGAGCGCAACCGGCGGCTGTACGACCGGGCGGTCGAGCTGGGCGGCAAGCGGTACCTGATCGGGGCGGTGCCGGGGATGACGGGGGCGGACTGGCGCCGGCACTACGGGGGGCTGTGGGAGCGGGTGGCGCGGGCCAAGCGCCGCTTCGACCCGGCCGGGATCCTGACGCCGGGCCAGGGCATCCACGCGTCCTGACCCGCGGGCGGCGGCGGGGCCGGCCCGGCCGGCGGGCATCCCGGGGGGGTCGGGGCCGGCCGCGTGCGGGGGTGCGCGGCCGGCCCCGGGGGTGTGTCAGGCGATCTCCATCTGCGCCATCATCCCCATCGCCGAGTGGTCCAGCAGGTGGCAGTGGTACGGGTAGCGGCCGCGGTAGGAGTCGAAGGTGGCCTGCAGGCGCACGCTCTCCCCCGGCAGCAGGCGCACCGTGTCCTTGAGGCCGGACTCCTCGGGGCCGGGCGCCTTGCCGTTGCGCTCCAGCACCCGGAACTGCACCAGGTGCAGGTGGAAGTTGTGCGGGACGTCGGTGTTGGCGTTGACGACCGTCCAGATCTCCGAGGTGCCGAAGGCGATCTGCGCGTCCACCCGCGCCGGGTCGTACACCTTGCCGTCGATCAGGCCGCGCGGCGCGGCCCCGCCCGTACCCTCCTCGACCTTCAGCACCACGGTGCGCTCGCGCGCCGCCGCGCCCAGCGCGGGCAGGGTGCGCAGCCGGTCGGGGACGCTGCTGGGGTCGGCGGCCGAGCGCACCACGTCGAAGCGCATCACCTGGCCGACGTGTTCGGCGGGGCCCGGCGGCAGGGAGTTGGTGAGGACGACGCTGGTGCCGACGGGGTAGCGGGAGAAGTCGATGACGACGTCGGCGCGCTCGCCGGGCGACAGGTCGATCGTGTCGGTGGTGTGGGGGCGTTCCAGCAGGCCGCCGTCGGAGCCGATCTGGGTGATGGGGCCGCCGTCGGCCAGGCGCAGGGAGAAGAAGCGCAGGTTGGAGGAGTTGAGCAGGCGCAGCCGGTAGCGGCGGGCGGCGACCTCGGCCTTGGGCCAGGGGCGGCCGTTGGCGAGGATGGTGGTGCGGTTGAAGGGGTCGTCCATGCGGTAGACGAGGCTGCCGGAGGCGTCGAAGCGGGCGTCGCGCAGGGCGATGGGCAGGTCGTAGCGGCCCGAGGGCAGGGGCAGGGCGGCTTCGGTGGCGTCGGTGAGCAGGTAGGTGCCGGCCAGGCCCCGGTAGACGTGCTCGGACTCCATGTGGTGGGCGTGGTCGTGGAACCACAGGCTCGCGTGGGGCTGGTCGTTGGGGTAGGTGTAGGTGCGGGTGGCGCCCGCGTTCAGCAGGTTCATCGGGCCGCCGTCGCTGTCGACGGGCACCTTGGAGCCGTGCAGGTGGACCGAGACGGCGTCGTCCAGCAGGTTGGTCTGGCGCACGATCACCGGCCGTCCGGAGCGGGCGCGGATGACGGGGCCGGGGAAGGCGCCGTTGTAGGTGAGGACCTCGGTGCGGTGCCCGGGCAGGACGCGGGCGAAGGAGCGGAGCATGGTGACGGCGTAGGTGTCGGCGCCGCCGGCGGTGGAGACGGGGCTGAGCACCGGGGGCACCGGCAGCGTGGTGGTGAACTTCTCCACCAGGGCGGGGCCGGCGTCGGGGCCCGGGTCGGGGGCGTCGGTGGCCGGGTGGGTGTGGCGGTCGGCGGCGTCCTGCACGGAGGCGGCGGAGGCGGCCGGGCGCACGGTGGTGCGCAGGAGCAGCACCCCTCCCCCGGTCGCCAGGGCGGCGCCGATCATCCTGCGTCTGGTCACCATCGCGCGTTCCTCCCGTGCTGCTCCCCCGCCTGCCCGGCGGGTGCGGGGCGGCCTTGTCCGGGGGTGATTGCAGCAGCGTGCGCTTGCGCGCCGCTGGGGTCCGGCTGGGGCCGGCCGGTGGTGCCGGAGGCGGCCCGGCGGCGGTGCGGATGCCCGTGCCCGGGGGGTGGCGGCGGGTGCGGCGGCGGTGAGCTGGGCGTGTTGCGGGCGGCTTGCGCGGCGCCTGGACGGTGACTCGGGACGCACTAGAGGAACGCTCGTGATCCGAGACGGCCCGCAGCCCGGTGGGCTCGCAGAGCACTCGAAGGGAAGGGCCCAAGCGTGGACCTGGGGTACTGGCTGCCGAAGGCGGCCGAGGTGGCCGAGCGGTGGGGAGAGCGGTTCGGGACCTTCGCCGCGCACCCCTCGCACCTGGTGGACGAGGCGGACTTCGCCGCCGCGTTCGAGCGCTTCGCCAAGCGCCTGGAGCACAACTACCCGTTCTTCCACCCGCGCTACGCCGGGCAGATGGTCAAGCCGCCGCACCCGGCGGCGCTGGTGGGCTACCTGACGGCGATGCGTTTCAACCCCAACAACCACGCCTACGAGGGCGGTCCGGCGACCAACGACATGGAACGCGAGTGCGTGGCCGCGCTCGCCGGCATGTTCGGCCTGCCCTCGCACGTGGGCCACCTGACCAGCAGCGGCACCATCGCCAACCTGGAGGCGCTGTACGTGGCGCGCCAGAGCCACCCGGGCAAGGGCGTGGCCTACAGCGCGCAGGCGCACTACACCCACAGCCGGATGTGCCACGTGCTGGGCGTCGAGGGCCACGCGGTGGCCGCCGACGGCCGGGGCCGGATGGACCCGGGGGCGCTGGAGGAGGTGCTGCGCACCGGACGGGTGGGCACGGTCGTCGTCACCTGCGGCACCACCGGGCCCGGCGCCGTCGACCCGGTGCACGAGGTGCTGGCGCTGGCGCGCCGCTACGGGGCGCGGGTGCACGTGGACGCCGCCTACGGCGGGTTCTTCGCGCTGCTGGCCGGCGACGACGCCACCGCGGCGCAGCTGGACATCGACCCGGCGCCGTGGCGGGCGATCGCCGGGTGCGACTCGGTGACCGTCGACCCGCACAAGCACGGCCTGCAGCCCTACGGGTGCGGGGCGGTGCTGTTCGCCGACCCCGCGATCGGCCGGCACTTCGCCCACGACTCCCCGTACACCTACTTCACCGACGCCGAACTGCACCTGGGCGAGATCAGCCTGGAGTGCTCGCGTGCCGGCGCCTCGGCCGCCGCGCTGTGGCTGACCCTGCAGCTGCTGCCGCTGACAGCGGACGGGCTGGGCGCGGGCCTGGCCACCGGCCGGCGCACCGCGCTGGCCTGGGCCGACCTGATCGAGGCGAGTGACGAGCTGACGCTGCACCAGCGGCCGCAGCTCGACATCGTCACCTACTTCCCCACCCCCGACGGCCCGCCCGCGCTGTCCGCGATCGACGCCGCCTCCGACCGCGTGCTGCGCCGGGGCATGGCCGACGAGCAGGACCCGGTGTACCTGAGCGTGCTGCGCGTGGACGCCGCCGACTTCGCGCGCCGCCACCCGGGCGTGGTGGCCGACGCCGACGGGGCTCGGGTGCTGCGCAGCGTGCTGATCAAGCCGGAGGCTCAGGCGTGGCTGCCGCGCCTGCACGCGCGGGTCGCGGCGCTGGCCGCGGAGACGGTCTCACCGCCCGCAGCGCCCGGCGACGCACCTCTGGTACCGGCCGCCGCGACCGTACCGACCGCCGCGGCGCCCGCACCGCCGTACGACGCACCGACCGCACCGACTGCACCGACCGCACCGACCGCACCGACCGCACCGACCGCCGCGACGCCCGCACCGCCGTACGACGCACCTCTCGCACCGCCGTACGCCCCCTCGTCCGTCCCCTCGCCCGAGGAGAGTGCCCGTTGACCACCGCCACCGCCCTGCCCGCCGACGCGGGCACCGTCCCGCGGCCCGCCGCGGGCGCCGCCGTCCGCCGGGCCCGTCCCGACGAGGCGCCCGCCCTGGCCCGTCTGCTCGCCGACGCCTTCGCCGACGACGCGCTGATGCTCTGGGCCTTCCCCGACCCCGACCACCGCGCCCGGGTCATGCCCGCCTTCTTCCTCGTCCACCTCGAACAGTGCCTGGCCCACCAGGGCGTCATGGTCGCCACCGACGACGACACCGGCCTGCTGGGCGCGCTGCTGTTCCTGCCCCCGGGCGTGTGGGAGGACCCGGGCCGCGCCGACGGCGCCGCCACCCGCGCCCTGACCGAGGCCATCGACGCCGACCGGTACGGCGAGTCCGCGCGCCGTCTGGCCGCCATCACCCGCCTCCAGCAGCGCCGCCACCCGCGCCACCGCCGCCACCACTACCTGGCGTTCATCGGCGTGCACCCCGACGCCCGCGCCGCCGGCACCGCCGAGGCGCTGCTGGGCGCCGTCCTCGCCGAGGTCGACGCCGCCGGCCAGGCCGCCTACGCCGAGACCAGCTCCGCCGGCGGCGCCCGCCTGTGCGAGAACCACGGCTTCACCCGTTTCGGCGAGGCCATCGCCCTGCCCGGCGGCGGACCCCGCCTGGCCCCGGTCTGGCGGGGGCCCCGGTGACCGCGCCCGCGCCCGCCGCCGGCGCCCTGCGCCTGTTCAGCGCCGAGGACATCGACGCCGGCCACGCCGCCGCCCACCCGGAGGCCGTCGAGGTCCTCGCCTGGGCCCGCCACTTCCTCACCGCCGCCCACCCCGACCTGGGGCGCAGTGGTCCGGTCTGTCCCTACACCCAGCCCTCGCTGCGCCGGGGCCTGTTCCACCTGGCCGTCGCGGACGGTGACGGCAACGGCGACCTGCCCGCCCTGGTCGGTGAACTGCGCGCCCGTTACGACGAGTTGCTCGCCGGGCTGAGCGAGGAGTCGGACCGTGAGCTGCTGACCGTGCTGCTGGTGCTGCCGCACCTGGACCGCGCGGACTCCACCGCGCTGGACGAGGCGCAGCGCAAGGCCAAGGACGAGTTCGTCGAGCAGGGTCTGATGATCGGCCAGTTCCATCCGGTGTGCGAGGAGCCGGGGCTGTGGAACCGGACGTTCCGTCCGCTGCGGGCGCCGGTGCCGCTGCTGGCGGTGCGCAAGCTGCTGGTCTTCGACCTGCCGTTCCTCACCGGGGACGAGACGCACCTGAACCACTACCTGGCGCGGTTCGCGCCCGAGGTGCCGGCCCGTATCCGCGACCAGCTGGTGAGCAGTGTGCGCGCCCACCAGCGGTCCGCCGCCTGACCCACCCTCCCCCTGCGCGCGCGGGGCCGGCCGGCGCCCGGCTCCGCGCGCGCACCCCCTTTTCCCGGAGGTTTTCGGGGGCCTTTTCCGGGAGGTTTCCCGGGGGGTCTTCCGGGGCCGGGGCCGGCGGTGCGGTGCGGTCAGAGGCCGAAGTTCCAGTCGACGATCATCTGCAGCAGGTCCTTGCGTTCGTCCACGAAGTCCATCGCGATCACGCCGTAGTGCGCGCGCTGGGAGATGCGCGGCGTCAGGTAGTCCTGGATGGAGGGGTTGACGACCTTGGCGATCTTGTACGGGTCCTCGGGGAAGCTGCTGGCGCTGGCGAAGTGGATGTAGAGCTTGCCGTCGTCCTGGCCGTAGAACGCCTGGTCCAGTCCCCACTTGACCCGCTGGACCTTCTGGCTGGACCCGTCGCCGAAGTAGTCCTGGAGCCAGATCCGGGAGCCGTCGCCCCAGCGCAGGGGGTCGTAGCGGCCGTCACCCCAGGTGAAGTCCGACATGATGGGGATGATCTTGCCGCGGACCTGGCCCAGCGTGGGCAGCCCCTCGGGGAGCGAGCCGGCCCTGGGGAGCCAGAACCAGGGCCGGTAGTTGCCCTTCCCGTCCATGCCGTCCATGTAGTAGTTGAAGATCTCGCTGAACCGGTAGTCCTGTCCCTCGGTGTACTCCTTCCTGATCCGCATGATGATCGTCTCGCGGGGGTTGGACTTCAGGAAGTCGATGCACTGGTTGAGCACGTCACCGAAGTTGATCTTCTGGTAGATCTTGTCGTGGTGGATGGTGAAGACGTCGCCCATCACCCGGCACCGGATGTCGAGGAAGCGCACCCCCGCCTGGAGCTGCTGGGGGATGCGCCACTCCTGGCACTGGGCGTAGCCGAAGGCGCCGCCGTCGTAGAGCGCGCAGGTCTCGTGGGTTCCGGGGATCGTCAGCTGCGACAGCTTGACGTTGTCGCCCAGCAGCGACATCCACTTGTTGGTGGGGCGGTGGACGAGACGGTCCGGTGCGGCGGAGGCCGGCGCGCCCGAAGCGGCGAGGCCCAGGGCGCCGGTGGTGGCCGCGAGCGCCGCGCTCCTGAGAAGGGTCCTACGGTTGATCGTCATGCAAGAAACCTCCGGCGGCGGGGCCCTGATGGTGATCGGGGCGTGAACGTCTCCCCTCTTTCGCCCCAACGGGCCGACGCCCCGGCCGGGTTCATCGTCCGCGAACGTTCCCGCGGGCGGGCGCGGAACGCCGGCCCGAGCGGCACCGCCACCACGCCGGGCAGGCGCAGCGGGTTCCGGGTCATGGCGACGCCGAGGAGGGCGGCGATCAGGACGACGACGACGGCCCGCAGGACGGCCTTGACGCCGGCGGCGAAGGCCTTGCCGGTCACCGGGGCGGCGTCTCCTCCCGACCCGCCCCTGCTTGCGCTGCGCGCGCGGAGCCGGCCGACGCCCGGCTCCGCGCGCGCTCGCGTGTGCGGCGGGGTTCAGGAGCAGGAGCTGCCGCCGGGGCCGCCGAAGAAGAGGTACTCGTACCACGGCGCGGGGCCGCTGTTGACGAGCGAGGTGTAGCAGGCCGGGGCCGGCTGGTAGGCGGTCAGCTTCGCGTACTGGGCCGTGTTGTCCGTCGCGATGTACTGGACGTCGCGGTGGTAGGCGGCGTACTGCCAGCCGCCCGGGGGGTAGGCGCCGCTGCCCATCGGCGGCCACGACGTCTCGTCGTCCGTCTCGACCTCGCCGCCGAACTCGATCTCCTGGGCGCCGGTGGCCATCCGGCCGGTGCCGAACAGCGAGCCCGGGTAGTAGCCCACCGCGGTGCCGCCCAGGTAGAGCCACCAGTTCCCGCCCGCGAGGTACCAGACCACCTCGACATCCACCTGGGCGCCGCCCGGGACGCTCGCCGGGAGCACGCCGCCGAGGAGCCAGGCGCCGTTCGTCTGGACGAACGCCGTGCATTCGAGGTTGTAGCAGCCGGTGTGTTCGTAGTCGTCGGCCGTCCAGTAGACGAACAGGACCGGCTGGGTGGTGCCGAACTTCCCCGGGTACACCTGGTAGCCGCACTCGACGGTCTGCACCGGTGAGCCGGCGCTGTACCACTGCTGGGAGAGCGAGAAGTCGTCCCCCGTCACCGGGGGGTCCCAGACGTTGATGTAGCTGTGGCCGCCGAGGTTGGCGACCTTCTGGTCACCGGTCGCGTACTGCTTGAACGGTTCGTCCGCGGCGCCGGGACGGTGGCGCCGGCCCGTCCCCCGCGGGTACTTCCGGTGGAAGTTCCGCACGCCGCCCCTGCGCGCCATCTCCTCCAGGGTGATGCGGCGCATCGCGATCGTGCCCGGCGGGCAGGACATCGGGTGGCCGAACCCGTCCAGCCGGTCGGAGCGCAGTTGCGGCCGGACCGGCAGGCTCTGGCCGGCGCCGCGCCGTCCGGCCGCCACCGGAGGGTCCGGGGCCTCGGGGGGAAGCGGGGAGTTGCCTCGCAGGGCCGGCTGGCTGCCGATGGGGACGCAGTCGAAGACCTGCCCGTTGTCGTCGGCGAAGCTGCGGGTGACCTCGATGCCCGCGTAGAGGTTCCTGAGGTATTGCGTCATCGCGGAGAAGTCCTCCGCGCTCGTCGTGCCCGCCGCCGACCGGCGCACGAAGTCCTCGTACCGGGCCGAGGCGAGGGAGTTTGTGAAGTCGGCGAAATTGGGGAATGCCGCGTCGTGCTGCGGTGCCATGATCGGTCCTCCGGTGGATCGGGATCGTCGCGCGCGGTGTCCGCGCGTGTTCTCTCCGTTCTCCACGCTAGGCCCGATTCCGGTCACGTTCCTCCCGGGGAAAGGGAGTTGTGGAAGCCGCAATCGAGAAGCCGCGATCGAACTGTCCGGCGCGCCGGGCGGGGCGGGCCGGCCGGCGCCGGGACCGCCCGGGGCGGCGGGCGGTCAGGCCCTACCGGGCCAGGCGGCCCAGCAGGCCGGAGGCGGCGGCGATGCCGACCAGGGCCGAGAAGGTGAGGACGGCGAAGTCCAGCGGCAGGTGGGCGGGGGTGCCGATGAGCAGGCCGCGCAGGGCGTCGACCTGGTAGCTGAGCGGGTTGGCCTTGCTGACGGCCTGCAGCCAGCCCGGCATCAGGGCCACCGGGTAGAGGGCGTTGGAGGCGAAGAACAGCGGCATGGTGATGGCCTGGCCGATGCCCATCAGGCGGTCGCGGGTGAGCACGATCCCGGCGATCGCCATCGACAGGCAGGAGAAGAACGCCGAGCCGAGGACCACCGCCGCCGCGACGCCCAGCAGGCGCAGCGGATTCCAGGTCATCGCGACGCCGAGGACGGCGGCGATCAGCACCACGACCACGGCCTGCAGGAGTGCCTTCACGCCGGCGGCGAAGGCCTTGCCGGTGACCAGGGCCGCGCGGGGGGTGGGGGTGACCAGCAGTTTGGTGAGGACGCCGGAGTCCCGCTCCCAGATGATCATGATGCCGTAGAAGATCGCGATGAACATCGCGGACTGGGCGATGATGCCGGGCGCGAGGTAGTCCAGGTAGGGGATGCCGCCGGTGGGGATGGCCTTGAGGCGGGTGAAGGTCTGGCCGAAGATCAGCAGCCACAGGGCGGGCTGGATCGCCCGGGTGTACAGCTCGGTGCGGTCGTGGCGCAGCTTCTGCAGTTCGACCGCGCACATCGCCGCCACCCGGGCCGGCACCACGCGCCAGCCGGTGCGGGCGCGCGGGGGCACCAGCAGCAGGCCCAGGTCCGGCCCGGGGCCCTGTCCGGAACTCTGCCCGGAGCCGTCGACGGGGCCTTGTCCGGGGCCGCCGGCGGGGGGTTCAGCCGACGCGGCCTGCGGTACGGCGGGTACGGCGGACATCACCGAAGTCTCCTTCCGTGGCGTCGGCCAGGTCGCGGCCGGCGTAGTGGCGGAACACGTCGTCCAGCGTGGGCTCGTCGAGGCCGCCGTCCGCCTCGCGGAGCCGGTCCTTGAGCTCGGCGGGGGTGCCGAGCGCGCGGATGCGGCCGCGGTCCATCAGGGCGATGCGGTCGCAGTGGCGGTCCGCCTCGTCCATGTAGTGGGTGGTGACCAGCACAGTCATGCCGGTGGCCCGGCGCACGGCGTCCACGCGTTCCCACACGCCGGTGCGGGCGATCGGGTCCAGGCCGATGGTCGGTTCGTCCAGGACCAGCAGGCGCGGGGCGCTGACCAGGGCCTGGGCGAGTTCGAGGCGGCGCACCATGCCGCCGGAGTAGGTGGCGGCCATCCGGTCGGCGGCGTCGGTGAGGTCGACGGCCGCCAGCGCCTGGGCGACGCGTTCGGCCCGTTCGGCGCGGGAGACATCGAAGACGCGGGCGAACAGGGCGACGTTCTCGCGCCCGGTCAGCCCGGACTCCGCGGACAGCTGCTGCGGCACGTAGCCGAGCAGGCGCCGCACCTCCATGGGGCGGCGGGTCGCGTCGTGGCCGAAGACCCGCACCATGCCGGCGCCGACCGGCAGCAGGGTGGTGATCGCGCGGATCGTGGTGGTCTTGCCGGCGCCGTTGGGGCCCAGCAGGCCGAACACCTCACCGGTGCGCACGGTCAGGTCGATGCCGTCCACGGCCCGCGTCTCGTGGCCCTTGCCGCGCCCGTGGCGGAAGGTGTACTCCAGGCCCCGGCACACCACGGCCTCGGCCTGCGCCTCGCTCATCGCCCCTCCCCCGGCAGGCCGACCAGGCCGGGGCGGTCCGGCAGGTCGGGGCGGTCCGGCAGGTCGCGCAGGCCCTGGGCGACGGAGCGCAGCGCGGGCAGGGCCCGGGCGAGGGCGTCGCGCTGGTCGGCGGGCAGGCCGTCGACGATCTCCTCCATCAGCACGCGGCGGCGCCGGCGCCAGGCCTCGATCCGCTCCACGGCCGCGTCCGTGACGTACAGCAGCGCGGCGCGGCGGTCGGCGGGGTCGACCTCGCGGCGCAGCAGGTTCTGGGCGACGAGCTGGTTGACCAGGGTGGACACCGAGTTCCCGGCCAGGCACAGCTCCTCGGCGGCCTCCGAGACCCGCAGGCCGGGGCTGTCCATGGCCAGGCGCAGCAGTTCGACCTGCGCGCCGCGCAGCCGGGGTTCGGCCGTCGCCCGGCGCAGGCGGCGGCGGACCAGGCGCTGGATCCCGACGAGCAGGGCGGAGAACTCGTCGGCCGGCGCGGCATCGAGCGGTGGTGCGGGCTCCGTCGCGGTCACACCCCCATTTTAGCTCTCAGTGAGAGGTATCCGTCGAGGGTGCGGGGGTTCAGGCCGCGCGCTGGCCGTGCAGGAGGACGGGCAGGGCGCAGCCGGCCAACGCCTCGGTGATGCGGGCGAACTGGGCGGGGGCCGTGCAGCCCGGCAGGTCGTTCACCGGGACGAAGCGGGCGCCGAGCAGGCCGCTGCGGTGCTGCGGCGGGACGCTCAGCCGGGTCTCGTCGCGCACGGTGCCGCCATCGAAGACCAGGTTGAGGCGTTCCAGGTAGCGGTCGGCGGGGGTGAAGTCGACCGCGACGATGCCGCTCAGGCGCAGGTGCAGGCCGGTCTCGGCGTGCAGGTGCCGGGCGGCCGCCAGGTGCGGCGGCTCGTTGGGCTTCGCGGCGCCACCGGGAAGGATCATGCCGTCCATGTAGTCCGGGTCGACCAGCAGCACGTCCCCGCGCCGGTTGCGCACGAGGACGAGACAGCCCAGCCGGCACACCGGCGGCTTGGCGAGGAGGCGGGGGTCGCGCATCGGGCAGTTCACTTTCTGATCACTGGGGAGGAGCACGAGAGAGAAGCCCGCCCACCACAGCAGACGGGCCAGGAGTGTGTTCAGTCGTCGTGCGTCAGACGCTCGTACCGCAGCCCCTTGCGCAACAGGTCCAGGAGACGCAGCAGTTCGAGCGGCCGGGCCGAGCCCAGGTCGACCAGGTAGTTGCCCGTGGTCCGGCCGTAGTGCCAATCGACGGCGATGGAGGGCAACTTCACTCCGCCCAGGGCCAGCACGGACACCAGGTCCTCCACCACGGAGGCGGCCTGCCGGCGCTGCTCGGCCGTGGCACGGGAGAGCACGGATCCCATCACCGCTCCCCCGGCCGCTTGTGGACCTCGAACACGCGCCAGGCGCTGTAGGCGTCACCGAAGAAGGTGAACCCTTTGAGGTCACCGCCGGGTTCGCGCAGCCACTCCCCCGTCATCTCGTTACGGACCCAGTAGCGACGGGTCTCGGGGTCGAGGCGCACCCCGTACCCGTGCGAGCGGGGAACGTGGTCAGAAGCCATGGGAGAACCCTCCGCGATCGATGTTTCACTTTCCGTGCACATCGTGGCCCAGCGTCCCCTAGCATCGGAAGCGTCAAACGACTTGACCCAGCGGGCACGTTGTTTTGGAGCAGCCATGGTGAACATCAAGGAAATCGACCCGGCGTCAGGCCCCTGGGCCCCCTTCGCGGTCCAACTCCGCAACTCACGCAGGGCGAAGGGCCTCCTGCAGCACCAGCTTGCCCGCAAGTGCGGCGTCAGCGCGTCCTACGTCTCGTTCGTTGAACTTGCACGCCGCCCGCCGAGTGAAAAGTTTGCTACCAAGGCCGATGAAGTCCTGGAAACGGGCGGGACCTTGATGCTGATGTGGTGGCAGCACAAGCACACGGCATTGGTGCCGGGCTTCCCCGAGTACGCCAACTACGAGAACCGGGCCGCCGAGGTCAGGCTGTTCTCGATCGACATCGTGTCCGGGCTGTTGCAGACTCCGGCGTACGCCGGCGCTTGGGAAGCGGCCAACATCAGGCGCGGAACGGCGACTCCCGAACAGGCCGAGGAGCGGGTCAACTTCCTCATGACGCGCCAGCAGTTCCTGGTCCGCACGCCTGCTCCGCTGCTTCACGCCGTCCTGGACGAGAGTTGCCTGCGCCGACCCGTCGGCGGAGCGGACGTCATGATTGAACAATTGTTGCACCTTGAGCAGCTCGCAACAGCCCCGAACATCGTCATCCAGGTGGCCCCTTACTCCTTGGGCGAGGAGCGGCCGTTCAGCTCCCATGTGACCTTGCTGACCATGCCGGACCGCAAACTGCTGGGATACAGCGAGACCGAAGTCCGTGGCTACCTTGATCGCGATATCGACACTGTTCTTCCGCTGTCCAGGGGCTACGATCGGCTGCAGATCGAAGCACTGAATCAGGCCGCATCGGCGGAGATGATCCGTGCGGCACGGAAGGGCTATGAGGATGGACGTTGACCTGACCCACGCTGGCTGGCGGAAGAGCACCTACAGCGGCGGGCAGAACGGCTGCGTGGAGGTCGCCGACGGCTTCACCGGCGTCATGCCTGTGCGGGACTCCAAGGACCCGAACGGCCCGGCCCTCATCTTCCCCTCCCACGCCTGGCAGTCCTTCGTCACCGCAGTCCGCACCGGCGAATTCGGCACCGCCTGAGGCCACTTGTGCGCCGCCGCCCCGGCCCGGGGCGGCGGCACCTTCCCGGTACGCCTCCCCGGGCCCGAACCTCCCGCCGCCCGCGCAGCGCACTCAGGGGGTAGATGACCAGTGATCCTGCCCAACCTCCTCCGGTCCACCATCAAGACCGGGCACGACGGCGAGGTCCTGGCCGTCTACCCGTACCGCTCGGCCTGCCCCCCGGTCGGTGTGGGCGCAGCTGATCGCCGAGGCACGGTCCGAGATCTTCCTCGCCGGGTACACCGACTACTTCGTCTGGCTGGAGCAGCCCGCCCTCCTGCAGACCTTGCGGCGTAAGGCCGAGGGTGGCTGCCGGGTGCGCTTCCTGCTCGGGGATCCCGACTCCGGCAGCACGCGCCGGCGCGAGGAGCTCGAGGACGTGGCGCTCTCGGTGTCCACCCGGATCCGGGTCACTCTGGAGAACCTTGCCAAGCTCCGCGACATCGACGGTGTCGAGGCCCGCTTCAGTGCCCCGGAGGACGGCCCGAATCACGTCGGCCTCTCCGTTTTCCGCTTCGACGAGCACGCCCTCGTCACTCCTCACCTCGCCCGTACCGTCGGCCACGACTCACCGCTGATGCACCTGCGGCGCAGCGAGGAGCACGGCATGTTCGACCGTTTCGCCGACCACATCGAGGAACTCTGGTCCCGGGGAAGCGACATCGACACCATCCCGGCCCGCGCATAGGAAGTCGGGCCCGCCGACTTCCTGCTCCACCCCGTCGATCAGGAAGGAACCGCCCATGAACAGCAACTCCCCCACCACCTGGCGCAAGAGCACCTACAGCGGAGGATCGAACGGCTGCGTGGAGGTCGCCGACGGCGTCCCCGGGCTCATGCCCGTCCGTGACTCCAAGGACCCGAGCGGCCCAACCCTCGTCTTCCCCGCCCACACCTGGCAGGCCTTCGTCACCGCCGTCCGCGCCGGAGAGTTCGACGTCCGCTGAGGATGCCTGCGCCCCCGCCGCCCCGGCCCGGGCGGCGAGGCGATCCGCTTCCCGTTCCCTCGACATGCCCGTGTGCACCCGGGAGCCTCGGAGCGGCATCCTCGAACTCACCACCCCGCATACCCTGCATGAGAAGTCGGGCCCGCCGACTTCCTGCTCCACCCCGTCGATCAGGAAGGAACCGCCCATGACCGGCAACTCCGCCACCACCTGGCGCACGAGCACCCACAGCACTGACGGGGGCCAATGCGTGGAGGTCGCCGACGGCGTACCCGGGCTCATGCCCGTCCGTGACTCCAAGGACCCGAGCGGCCCAACCCTCGTCTTCCCCGCCCACGCCTGGCAGGCCTTCGTCACCGCCATCCGCGCGGGCGAGTTCGGCACCGTCTGAAGACGCTTGTGCGGCGCCGTCTCGGCACGCCCCTCCTACGCGCTCGGTGTCCCGCCTCCCGCCAGCGCACTCAGGGATAGGAACTGCGGCCCCGGCGAAACGACATGGGAAGTCGGCCCCGCCGACTTCCCGCTCCACCCCGTCGATCAGGAAGGAACCGCCGATGACCGACAACTCCCCCACCGCCTGGCGCAAGAGCAGCCACAGCAACAACGACGGCGGCATGTGCATCGAGGTGGACGACGTTCGTCCCGGCCGGGTCCGGGACAGCAAGGACCCCGACGGCCCCCGCCTCGACTTCGCACCAGCCGCCTGGCAGGCCTTCGTCACCGCCGTCCGCGCGGGCGAGTTCGGCACCGCCTGAGCAGCCTTCGAGGTCAGGAGAACCCGGCATGCCCGACGACACGCAGGATGAGGACCACTCCGGGATCTGGGTGAGCCGCTACGAGTTCTTCAGCAGCGGCCGCGGCACCACGTTCACCGGGCTGCACCACGTCGTCCTGGCTCAGCACGGAGACCGCATCACGGGACGGTCGCTCCCCGGTGCGTCGTCCAACCCCCGTTCCCCGCTCTCCTTCGACCTGACCGTCGACCGGGGCACCGGCACCGTCACCGGCACCTGGGTCGAGCAGACCGCGGCGGACGGCTACTACCGGGGCGCCCGGTACCACGGCGCTCTCCAGCTGCTGATCGGTCCCGCCGGTCGGCGCATGGCCGGGACGTGGGTCGGCTTCGGCAAGGACGCGGACGTCAACACCGGCCCCTGGGAACTGCGGCTCCTCGACAGGTCCACGACGGCAGAGGTCCTGGCCCGGTACGGCGAGCCGCCCACGGAGTGAACGGCCGCCCCTCGCTTCGGGCGCCTGCACGGGAAGTCGGCCCCGCCGACCGGCAGCTCCCCACCCCCGGGCCGGGGCCGCGTATCCCTCCCCCCTCGGGCACCGGGCGTCATGCGTCGGCGAATCGGAGTGTCAGTGCCGGCTCCTACGGTTGCCGAGACACCGTCACCCGAGGAAGTGCCGCAATGACTTCACCGAAGAAGCCGCGGCGCACCGACAGCAGCGGCACGTCGGGCGAATCCGGCGCTGCCTGAGGTTGCTCGTGCGCCGCCGTCCCTTTCCCGGGCGGCGGCGCGCGGGGCTGCCGGGTTCCGGGCGGCGGGTCCGGTCAGGGGGTGTCCGTGTCCGGTTCCGTGTCCGGTTCCCGTGCCCATTGCTCGCGCGGGCGGAGCCCGGCGAGGATGCCTTGGGCTTCGTCGCGGACTCCCTCGTCCTCGTCCACCGCCAGCGCGTGCAGCCGGGCGATGAGCCCGTCGGCTCCCTCGGTGGTCATCCAGTCGGGGTTGCAGTCCAGGGCGGCCCAGATCTCGTCCGCCGTCCACGTCTCGGCCGCGCGGCTGACGGCCAGCAGGACGCAGCGCAGGCCGGCGGTGTCCCGGCGTTCGAGGAGAGCCTCGGCGGTCTGCTGGGTGACGGCGGTGTCGTGGGTGTCCAGGAGGAGGCGGTGCAGGACGTCCGTCACCTCGCCGATCCGCTCCGAGGCCGCGAGCCGGCGCCCGGCGTCGGCGCGCACGGCCCAGGACGGCGAGTCGGCGTCGCGCAGGGCGGCGGCCGGTTCCTGGTCGTCGGAGGTGGTCATGCCCCCACCCTGCCAGGCGGGCGCGCCGGCCGCCGACCGGATTTCCGGTCCCGGCGCCGCACGGCCGTGGGGCCTCAGGGCCGCCCGGCCGCCCGGCTCGCGGGGTCTCAGCTCTTGACGTACCAGTCGGTGACGAACCCCTTGTGGGTGCGGTCGCGGGACCACGTGGTCACGCCGTCGGAACCGAGGGCGTTGATGGTGAAGTTGAGGTCGTTGAGCTTCTTGCTGAACGTCACCTTGCCGGTGAAGTAGCCGCCCAGCGAGTTCCAGCCGCTGTTGGTGGTGCGGAACCAGACGGCGTGGTCGAGGCCGATCACGAAGTCCACCCAGTCGCCGCTGTTCAGCGGCCACAGGGCCTCGCCCTCGCCGTAGGCGCCGCCGCAGTAGAAGCTGCCGTTGTCGAAGCCGTGCGTGCTGGTGCAGACCCGGGGGAGGTCGCCGGCCTGCGCGGGAGTGGCGGTCAGGACGGCGGTGGCGGCCAGGGCGAGGGTGGCGAGCGCGGTCGTGCTCTTCTTCACGGATACCTCCGAAAACGGGGCGGGCGGGGGGGACGGCCGGGCCGTGGCGGAAGGCCGGCGCTCGTTCGCGCCGGGCTCCGGCCGCCATCCTTGCGCAGCGGACGACACTTGATCAACTTCTGGCCCCGCGATCGGTCCGCATGCGGACCGCTCGCGCCCCCGCGGGCATCACTCCAGGCCCGGGAGGGAGTTGTACGGCTGG
>NZ_JBHWCL010000055.1:0-8360 GCF_042735125.1 Kitasatospora sp. NPDC059599
GAGCGGGGCCGCCTGCTTCGCCGTTCCGGGCCTTCGGGCCCCCGGGGGCCTTCCGGGCGTCAGCCGGTGGTGAGCACCAGCTTGTGCTTGGTGGCCTTCTCGACCGCGTCCGGGGTGTAGGCCCAGGTGAGCAGCTTGCCCTTGAGCCAGAGGTCGGTCTGGTCGTTGTAGTTGTCGTGGAAGGCGTGGCCGGAGGCGCCGCCGACGTTGACCCAGCGCGAGGAGTCGAGGTCGTTCAGGTCGACCACCATGCGCATCGACGGAATCCAGTCCACCTGGTAGCCGGCCGCCGCGTTCCACCCGGCCGCGTCGACCGCCGCGGAGCCGCCGGAGAGCCGGTACGGGCCGCGGTTGAGCAGCTTGTGGAGCACGCCGGAGGCGATCGAGGAGTCGTCGCTGCCGAGGGTCTGCTCCCGCAGCTCCAGCTTGTGCAGGCGGCCCCAGCTCCAGGTGGAGACGTCCTTGCTGAGCAGCGAGGTCAGCTCCTGGCGGGCGTTCTTCATCGCTTCCTTGAGCAGGTTGTCCAGGCCCTTCTGGACGTTGTGCTGGGAGTCGATGTACGTCCACCACGAGCTGTCGGGCTTCTCCAACTGCTGGCGCACCACCTCGGTCCAGCGGTCACCGCCGTCCGGCTGGGCCTTGCCCGGGTCGCGGGTGCCGCACTCGGTGACGATCTTGGTGGCACTGTCCGGCTTGGTGGGGTCGTCCTGCTGGCGGACCAGCAGGCAGTTGTCCTTGGCCCGCAGGTCGGCCGGGAACTTCTGGCCGAAGGCGAGGGTGAGCAGCTGGCGCCAGACGCCGTTGTAGTAGGCGGCGGCGGCCGAGTCGGCGTCCTGGTGGTAGTTCCAGTCCTTGAGCAGGTCCTGGGCCTCGCGCACGTACGGGTCGTCGATCTGCTGCTTGAGCAGCAGCGGGACCAGCGTCTTGGCCATCACGTTGGTGTTGTCCAGCTGGAGGGTCTGCATGTCGTCCGGCGAGATCTTGCCGTTGTTCTTGAGCAGGCCCTCGATCTGGTCGGTGATCTCCTTGGCGCGGGTGCCGTACTCCCAGTCCTTGGTCAGGCTGTACTTGTAGCTCGGGTCCACCACGGCCTGGTTGGCGGTGACGATGTAGCCGGCCGCGGGGTCGAGGCTCCACGGCAGCGCGTTGAAGGGGATCGGGTCCTTCCACTGGTACGCGGAGTCCCAGCCCAGCGCGGGGTAGGTGCCGTCGCCCTTGCCGCGGACCGGGATGGTGCCCGGCGCCTGGTAGCCGATGTGCTTGGCGTCGGCGTAGATCAGGTTCTGTGCGGGGACGGAGAAGTCCTTGGCGGCAGTGCGGAACTCGTCCCAGTTCTTCGCCTTGTCCAGCCCGAAGACGGCGTCCATGGTCTTGCCGGGGCTGAGCGCCGTCCACTGCAGGGCCACGCCGTAGCCGCTGGTGCCGCGGTCGGGGGCGGAGGTGCCGTTGGGGGCGTACTTGCCGACGTTCTGCTGCTCGTTGCTCTGGTCGGAGATGAGCGGGGCGCCGGTCTGGGTGGTGCGGACGGTGATGGTGCGGTCCTCCCCGCCGGCGACCTTGATGGTCTCCTTGCGGAGGTCGAACTTCACGTCCTTGCCGTCGACCTGGTAGGTGTCCGGGCCGGTGACCTTCTCCAGGAAGAGGTCGGTGACGTCGGCGCCGAGGTTGGTGAAGCCCCAGGCGATGTCCTTGTTGTGGCCGATCACCACGCCGGGCATCCCCGCGAAGGTGAAGCCGGAGACGTCGAACTGGCAGGCCGGGGAGGCGGTCCGGCAGTGCAGGCCCATCTGGTACCAGACCGAGGGCAGGCCGGGGCCGAGGTGCGGGTCGTTGGCCAGCAGCGGCTTGCCGGTCGTGGTGTGCGAACCGGCGACCACCCAGGAGTTGGAACCGATGCCCTGGCCGGGGCGGCCGAGCAGCTGCGGCATCCCGTCGATCCGGTCGGTGAGGCCCTGCAGCAGCGCCTTGGTGGTGGCCGCACCCTGCGCGGTGGCGGTGCCGTTGCCGGCGCCCGGCTGCGCGGCGCCGTCCGCGGGGCGGTAGGCGTCGCCGGACACGGTGCCGGTCTTCACGATGGTGCCGTTGCGGGTGTACGGGTAGTCCGGGTACAGCTCGGCGATCTTGTCCGGGCCGAAGTCCTGCGCCAGCAACGAGCGGTCGACCTCCTCCTGGAGGTTCCCGGAGAGGTTCCAGGCCATCGCCTTGAGCCAGGCCACCGAGTCGACCGGGGACCACTGCTCGGGCGTGTAGCCGCTGTTGACGGCGCCGAGCAGCGCGTACTCCAGCGAGGCCTTCTCGCCGCCGGGGTGCTCGGCGAGCCAGGCGTTCACGCCGTCCGAGTAGGCCTGCAGGTACTTCTTGGTCTCCGGCGACAGCTTGGTGTCGAACTCCTTCTGCGCCACCTGGCGCCAGCCCATGGTGCGGATGAAGGTGTCGGTGTCGACCTGGCCGTCGCCGAACATCTCGGAGAGCCGACCGGCGGTGATGTGCCGCCGGACGTCCATCTCCCAGAAGCGGTCCTGCGCCTGGACGTAGCCCTGGGCGCGGAACAGGTCCTCGGACGTGTCGGCGTACAGCTGCGGGATGCCGTTGGCGTCCCGCTTGACGTCGACCGGCGCGGTCAGGCCCGCCACCTTGACGCTGCCGTCCACCTCCGGGAAGGAGGCGCGGACCGCGGTGACCCCGCGGTAGCCGCCGTAGCCGACGCCGGCCACCAGCAGCACGACCAGCACGATCACGAACAGACGGGCGCGCCGGAACTTCTTCGAGCGGGGCATCTGGGTCCTTGCGGTCCTGACTTCGGGGCGGGCGGGCGTGTCCAGGGCCAGCGGCCGTGACAGGGCACCACATTAGGCCGAGTCGGCCGGGCACTGTGAACGGGGGACCAAGCTAAAGGTATGGCAAAATGTTAGACTGAGTAACGATCCGCAAGGGGAGCATTGACGCCTTCTTAACGGGTCGACCTCACCGCACTGCCAGACACCCCGCCCGCCCATGCCTGCCCGAGGTGCCCCTGCGTGAACGTCTCCCATCTGAACCAGCTGCTTCTCGAAGCCTCCGTGATCCTGCTCTTCGCGGTGGTCGCCGTCCGGATCTCCACCCGATCAGGGCTGCCCAGCCTGCTGATCTATCTGGGGATCGGCGTGGCACTGGGCCAGAACGGGATCGGCTTCACCTTCAACAACGCCGAACTCACCCAGGTGATCGGCTACGCGGCGCTCGTGGTGATCCTGGCCGAGGGCGGCCTCAAGACCAGCTGGCGCGAGATCAAGCCGGTGGTGCCGGCGGCCACCGTGCTCGCCACCGTCGGCGTCGGCGTCAGCGTCTTCGCCACCGCGGCCGGCGCGCACTGGCTGGTCGGCCTCGACTGGCGGACCTCGCTGCTGCTCGGCGCCATCGTCTCCTCGACCGACGCCGCGGCCGTCTTCTCGGTGCTGCGGATGGTCCCGCTGCCGCACCGGCTCACCGGCCTGCTGGAAGCCGAGTCCGGCTTCAACGACGCACCCGTCGTCATCCTGGTCGTCGCCTTCGCCACCACCGGGGAACTGGACCCCTGGTACGTCATGATCGGCACGATCCTCGCCGAACTCGCGATCGGCGCGGCGATCGGCTTCGCCGTCGGCAAGATCGGCGCGTACGGGGTCAAGCACGTCGCGCTGCCCTCCTCGGGCCTCTACCCGATCGCCGTGATGGCGCTCACCGTGCTCGCCTACGCGGGCGGCGCGCTGCTGCACGGCTCCGGCTTCCTCGCGGTCTACATCTGCGCAGTGATCCTCGGGAACTCCAAGCTCCCGCACGGGCCGGCCGTCCGCGGCTTCGCCGACGGACTGGCGTGGATCGGGCAGATCGGCATGTTCGTGCTGCTCGGCCTGCTCTGCACGCCCGCGACCATGGGCTCCGCGGTGGTGCCCGCGCTCGTCATCGGCGGCGTGCTGGTCTTCCTGGCCCGGCCGCTGTCCGTGGTGGTCTCGCTGACCCCCTTCAAGGTGCCGGCCCGCGAGCAGGCGCTGCTGAGCTGGGCCGGGCTGCGCGGGGCGGTGCCCATCGTGCTGGCCACCATCCCGGTGGTGTCGGGCGCGCACAGGGCCGAGGACGTGTTCAACATCGTCTTCATCCTGGTCGTCGTCTTCACCCTGCTCCAGGGGCCGACCCTGCCGTGGGTGGCCAAGCAGCTGAAGATCGGCGAGGGCGCGATGGGCCAGGACCTCGACATCGAGTCCGCCCCGCTGGAGAAGCTGCACGGGCACCTGCTGTCGGTCGCCCTCTCCCCCGCCTCCCGGATGTCCGGCGTGGAGGTCGGCGAACTGCGGCTGCCCAAGGGTGCGGCGGTCACCCTGGTCGTGCGCGAGGGCAACTCCTTCGTGCCGGACAAGGCGACGGTGCTGCGCGGCGGGGACGAGCTGCTGGTGGTCACCACGGACGAGGTCGGCGAGGCCGCGGAGCGGCGGCTGCGGGCCGTCGACAAGGGCGGCAAGCTCGCCGGGTGGCTCAACGGGCGGTAGCCCGGGGCGCGCGCGGGAGCCGGAGGGGGTCCGCGGGGGCCCGGGTCTCCGGAGGTCCCGGGGCTCTGGGGCTCTGGGGCTCCGGGGCTCCGGGGCTCTGGGGCTCCGGGGCTCCGGGGCTCCGGGGCTCTGGGGCTCTGGGGCTCTGGGGCTCCCCGGGTGTGTGAGGCGCCTGGGGTTTCCGGGGCCTCCAGGGCTTCCGGGGCGCCCGGGGAAGGGGTGGGCTAGCGGGATCTACGCGCGTAACTGTATGCTGGTTCGACCACGCCGTATAACCAACGCTAGACCACCCCCAGCATCTGCCTGACGCAGAGTTGGCGCGACCGCTCGGCGGCCGCGGTCCGACCCCGGTAACCACACCGGGCCGACCCGGTATCTACCCCGGTCGACGCGCGAGAGGACGACTCTCGGCGCCGTCGGGGCCACCCCATGCCCTGCCGCGCTACCAGGCAGCAGGAAGGACCGACCGTGACGGCCCGCCGAACGGTCGACACCTCCGCGGACAGCACCGCGGACACCACCGCAGCCCAGGCCCCCGCCCGCGTCGGGTACGGCGAACTGCTGCGCACCCCCGGGGCCTGGACCTTCCTGGCCCCGGCCCTCGTCGCGCGACTGCCCTACGCGATGCTCAGCATGGGTATCCTGCTGCTCGTCACCCGCACCCACGGCTCGTACGGCACCGCCGGTACCGTCACCGCCGTCGCCGCCGTCGCCCAGGCCCTGATCGGGCCGCAGACCGGGCGACTGGCCGACCGGTACGGACAGGCCGCGGTGCTGGTCCCGACCGTCCTGGTGCACGGGGCCTCGGTCGGCGCGCTGATCGCGCTGGCACTGGGGCACGCCCCCGCCTGGAGCCTCTTCCTGGCCGCCGTCCCGGCCGGTGCGAGCGTGCCGCAGATCGGCGCGATGGTCCGGGCCCGCTGGGTGGCCCGGTTCACCGCGGACGGCCCGTCCGAGACCTCCGCGGCCCGGGTGAGCACCGCCTTCGCCTTCGAGTCCGTGACGGACGAGTTCACCTTCGTGATCGGCCCGATCCTGGCCTCCGGCATCGCCGCGATGGCCAGCCCGGCGACCGCCCTGGTCGCCGAGGCCGCACTGACCGTCGTCGGCGGCCTGGCATTCGCCGCCCAGCGGCGAACCGCCCCCGCCCGGATCGTGCCGCAGCCCGGCACCAAGCGCGTCTCGGCGCTCGCCTCGCCCGGCGTCCGGCTGCTCGCCGGCTCCATCCTCGGGGTCGGCGCGGTCTTCGGCGGCATGCAGGTCTCCGTGAACGCCTTCGCCGACTCCGTCGGGCAGCACGACGCGGGCGGCACCGTGTACGGGATCTTCGCGGGCGGCTCGATGCTGGCCGGCGTGCTGTACGGCGTGATCGCCTGGCGGCGGCCGGTCCAGCAGCGGATGCTGTTCAGCTACGCACTGCTGGTGCTGGGCTGCTCGACGCTGTGGGCGATGCCGAACCTGGTCGCGCTCACCGTCGCCGGACTGGTCTGCGGCCTGGCCATCGCGCCGACCCTGATCAGCGGCTACACCCTGGTCGAGACGCTGGTCGCGGACGGCGCCAAGACGGAGGCCTTCACCTGGCTGACCGGCGCCATCGGGCTGGGCCTGGCGGTCGGCTCGATGGTGGCGGGCCAGCTGATCGACGGGCACGGGCCGTCCACCGGGTTCCTGGTGCCGCTGGTCGGCGCCGGGCTGGGGCTGGTCGCGCTGTTCTCGCTGCGACACCTGCTGGTGGCGCCGGGTTCCGCCGCCGGCCCGGTCGCGGGTTCCGCCGCCGGCCCGGTCGCGGATTCGGTCGCCGGCTCCGCCGAGCGCGGGGGTGCTGCGCAGCTGGTGGGCGCGGCCAAGGGCTGAGCGGGCGGTGGTTCGCGGCCGATCCCGGGCCGACGGCGGGGCCGATCTCACACCGGAGTCGCTGGACTGATCCCGCGGAATGCCGCATCATTGACCATCGTTAGCACTCATCAGGCGAGAGTGCCAGGAGGAAGACAAGTGCCCACGTACCAGTACCAGTGCACCGAGTGCGGCAACGGCCTGGAGGCGGTGCAGAAGTTCACCGACGAGGCACTGACCACGTGCCCCGACTGCCAGGGACGGCTTCGCAAGGTCTTCTCGGCCGTGGGTGTCGTGTTCAAGGGATCCGGCTTCTACCGGACCGACAGCCGCTCCTCCTCCAGCAGCACCGTCAGCTCCGGGTCGTCGTCGACCACGTCGACGCCGGCCCCCGCGTCGGGCACGGGTTCTTCGGCCCCGTCCAGCCCGGCTCCGGCCGCGAGCTGACCCCGGCGCCGGGACCGCTCCGGACGCCCAGCAGTCCTCGGCAAGGCCCGTCGGCCCCGCGACCACGCGGGGGCGGCGGGCCTTGTCGCGTCTCGGCCCCGGCTTTCGCTTCCGGCCTGCGTTTTCCGGCTTTCGTTTTCCGGCTTTCGTTTTCCGGCTTCCGCTTCCGCTTCCGCTTCTTCCGGCTGTGCGCCCTGCCTGGGTTTCCGGCCGGCGTTTCCGGCGTGCTCGTCCGGGCCTGCGCTCACGGCTCGCTCTCGTCACCTTCAACGGGTCGGATTGACTCGTGTGGGCGTACGAAATCGTCCACAGGGGCGGGTTATCCACAGGCTGGGGAAACGGCTTTCCGACGCCGCCCGGAGCGCGCATCGTGTGGTTCGTCGGCCGGCCCACCCCGGGCCGACCGCCGGACCCTCCGGAGGTGCGTCGATGACGACCGCGAGCTTCTCAGTCCCCCTGCCCGCCCCCACCGTGCCGCCCCGGCAGGAGGTGCCGAGCTTCCCCCCGATCCGGCGCGGCTGCGGCGGGTGGCACCGCTGGCGCCGTGCGGTCCGCCGACGGGCCGGGGTGCCCGCGCTGGTGCTGCTCGCGGTGGCGGCCGCGCTCGCGCTCGGGCCCGCGCGGGCCGGGCTGCCGCCGCCCGGCGGGGGCGCTCTGGGCCGGACGGGTTGTCAATCCAGAGTTGCCGAAGATCACCCGTAACCCCGGAACGACTCCGTCGTTCGAGGCGGCATGAAGGGCTTCAAGGAATTCCTGCTGCGCGGAAATGTCGTCGAACTCGCCGTCGCCGTGGTCATCGGTGCGGCATTCACCAACATCATCAACGCCTTCGTCAAGGGCGTGATCAATCCGATCATCGGCGTATTCGGAACGAAGGACCTGGGTGCCTACAGTTCCTGCCTCAAGGGGCCCTGCGAGCTGGGCCCGACCGGTGAGGTCACGTCCGGAATCCTGATCCTGTGGGGATCGGTGCTCAGCGCCGTCCTGCAGTTCCTGATCACCGCAGCCGTCGTCTACTTCGTTCTGATCGTGCCCATGAACAGGATGGCGGCCCGCCGCAAGTCCCCCGCCGAGGCGGCTGCGGAAGCCGAGGCCAAGGAGGTCCAACTGCTGACCGAGATCCGCGACGCGCTGGTCGCGCCGCTGCGCTGACCGCCCCTCCCCGTCCCCCTACCCGTGGTGCGGCGGGCGCTGACTCAGGTACCAGTCCAGCCCCCGCCCACCGCTCCCTCCGGCCCCGGAACGATCGCCCCAGCCGGCGTCGGTGTCGTCCCGGGACTGCTGGTCCAGTGGGTCCCGGAAGACCAGCCCGGCCTTGCCCGCGGGCTTCGGCTGCGGCTCCCGGTCCTGCTCCCGGCCGCGGTTCCCACCCTGACCGTGGTTCCCGCCCTGGTCCTGGCCCTGGTCCTGGCCGCGCTCCGTCGACCCTTCCCGTCCCTGCTCGTTCACCCTGTCCACTCCGTCGTTCGTCTCGTCCTGCCCGCTTCGTCCTGCCCCTCCAGCCTAAGAGCCCGCGGCACGCCCCGGGCCCCGGGGCGGGGCGAGAGCCCCCCCGGGCCCCCAGGGGGGGTGGGGGGC
>NZ_JBHWCL010000055.1:8370-43696 GCF_042735125.1 Kitasatospora sp. NPDC059599
GATCCGCGCCGGGGCCCGGATGGGGCTCTGGCAGGCCTGTCGGGCGGAGCGGTCAGGCGGCTTCGAAGCCCGCGTGGTCGGCGATCTTCTTCAGCTCGGCCAGCGCGTGCTTCTCGATCTGGCGGATCCGCTCGCGGGTGAGGCCGTGCTGCTTGCCCACCTCGGTGAGGGTGCGCTCGCGGCCGTCCTCCATGCCGTAGCGGGAGCGGATGATCGAGGCCGTGCGGTCGTCCAACCGCCCGATCAGGTCGTCCAGTTCCTCACGCCGGAGCATGACCATCACGGCGTCCTCGGGAGACGTCGCCCCGGTGTCCTCGACCAGGTCCCCGAACTGGGTCTCGCCCTCGTCGTCCACCGACATGTTGAGGCTGACCGGGTCGCGCGCCCAGTCCAGCACGTCCTTGATGCGGGCCTCGGTGGTGTCCAACTCGGCCGCGATCTCGGCCGGCTCGGCCTCCCGGCCCAGTTCCTTGGACTTCTCGCGCTGCACCCGCCGGATCCGTCCCAGCTCCTCCACCAGGTGCACGGGCAGCCGGATGGTGCGGGACTGGTCGGCGATGGACCGGGTGATCGCCTGCCGGATCCACCACGTCGCGTACGTGGAGAACTTGAAGCCCTTGGCGTAGTCGAACTTCTCGACGGCGCGCACCAGGCCCGCATTGCCCTCCTGGATGAGGTCCAGCAGCGGGAGGCCGCTGCGCGGGTACCGACGGGCGACCGCCACCACGAGGCGGAGGTTGGAGCGGATGAAGACGTCCTTGGCGCGCTCGGCGTCGGCGGCTATCGCCTCCAACTCCTCGCGCGTGGCGCCGTCGGGGAGTCCGTCCTCGTCCAGCAGGTGCTGGGCGTACACCCCGGCCTCGATCCGCAGCGAGAGCTCGACCTCCTCGGCGGCATCGAGCAGGGGCGTCCTGGCGATCTCGTCGAGGTACATGCCGACCAGGTCGCGGTCGGCCTCAAGGTTGGTCGGGCGGGCCGCGCGAGTCCGGTCGGCCCTGTCGCGAACGACGGCACGGGTGGCCATGCTTGCTCCCTTTGCTGGTGTTGCCGAGGTCTGCCTGCCTGCCCGGAGGGCAAGAAGTGCGGGCCCCACGGGGCTCACACGTAACGATCCAACGAACAGATTCCGGACAACATTCCCAAGTCACTCAGATTCTTCCGCGTGATGCAGTATCCTGCCGGTTTTCACCCCGACTTTGGACGCTCGGTGACCACCCGGGCACCTCCCGTGTCCACGCGCGACCACTCCCGGAGCGGTTTCTTCACCCGACCCTCACGCCCCCGTCGCCTACCCGTTGAACCCGCGAACAGCCGTGCGCGTTCCCGCACGCCGCTCGTTTCCGCCCGCGCCCGCGCCCCGGCGCACGCAGGACCTCCGCACAAACGATGCCGAATCGCTATCGCTGCAGCTCCTGATCGGCACAGGACACTGGGAAGGTGTCAGCCATGCACCTGACCAACAGCACGACGTCCGTCACTGCGCGTAGCCGAAGCCTCTTTCGGGATGCCGCGGTCGCGCTGGGCTGTGCCGCGCTGTTCGGCCTCCTGGCGACTCTGGTGTCGGGCCACTGGCGCCCACTGATCCGCTTCGACCAGGAGTGGATCGGCGAACTGCACATGTACGCCCGGGAACACCGGATCTGGACCGCCTCGGTGCAGACGCTCTCCGACATCGGTGGCACCGTCACGATGCGTACACTCCTCGGGATCGCCGCCGCCTGGCTCTGGTTGATCGGCGCACGGGTGCTGGCCGGCTGGGTCGCCGCCCAGACCCTCGTCGGCTGGGGCGCCCAGTGGGCGCTGAAGGCGGCCTTCGACCGTGGACGGCCCTCCTTCTCCGACCCGGTCTCGCACGCCGGCGGCCCGGCCTTCCCCTCCGGTCACGCCATGGCCTCGACGATCACCTGCGCCGTCCTGGTCGGGCTGCTCTGGTACCGGGTCCAGCGCCGGGGCCGGACCGCCGCCTGCGCGGTCGCGGTGGCGACGGTGCTGACGATCGGCTGGACCCGGGTCGCGCTCGGCGTGCACTGGCCCAGCGACGTGCTGGGCGGCTGGCTGGCCGCCGGAATCGTGTTCGGCGCCGTGACCACCGCGATCGAGCTCTGGCGGCCCGGCGCCCTGGCCCGCGACGTCCGGCGGGTCAACTGGCGGACCAGGCCCAGGGTCCAGCGGGTCATCGTGCCCTCCGTCCGGCCGCCCCACACCCCCGACCCGCTGGCCGACGCCCCGCCGGACGACCGGGGTCCGACCGACCTGGGTCCCGCCGACGGCGGCGCCCAGCGCAGTGGCGCCCAGGACTCCCACGCTCGGGACGGCGGCGCCCAGGGCTCCCACGCTCGGGACGGCGGCGCCCAGGACTCCCACGCTCGGGACGGCGGCGCCCAGGACTCCCACGCTCGGGACGGCGGGGCTCCGGGCGACGGTGCGCTGAGCAGGACCGCCGATCGACGGAGCGCAAGCGCCGACTGAGCCACCGTCACCTGGGCGGGGCCGTCCGATAGCGTGGCCGCCATGTCCACCACCCCCGTTCCCGCCACCACCACCGGACTCCCCGGACTGCCCGGGCGGCCGCTGCGGATCGCCACCGTCCAGGCCCAGGCCGTGGCCGGCGACATATCCGCCAACGCCGCCCAGGCCGCCGAGTTGATCCGCGAGGCCGCCGGGGCCGGTGCCCGCCTGGTGCTGTTCACGGAGAAGTTCCTCTCCGGGTACGAGCCCGACCTGATCCGCACCGACCCGCTCAAGTACGCCGTCCAGCCCGGCGACCCGCGCCTCGCGCCGATCGCCGACGCGTGCCGCGGGACGGGGACCGTCGCCGTCGTCGGCGCCGCCGTGCAGGACGGTGCCGACCTGCTGATCTCCGCCCTCGTCATCGGCGCGGACGGCAACGTCGTCACCCGCTACGACAAGCAGCACCTCTTCAAGTCCGAACGCGACCTCTACCGCCCCGGGACGGCCGGCTGCACCCTGGAGCTGGACGGCTGGCGGCTCGGTCTCGGCGTCTGCTACGACTCCGGCTTCCCCGAGCACGCCCGCGCCGCCGCGCTCGACGGCTGCCACGCCTACCTGGTCGGCGCGCTGTTCAGCACGGGCCACGGCTACCACGAGTCCCGGGTCTGGTTCCCCGCCAGGGCGCTCGACAACACCCTCTACACGGTGCTCGCCAACCACATCGGCCGCACCGGCCCCTGGCAGACCTGCGGCGCCAGCGCGGTCTGGGGGCCGGACGGCCGCCTGATCGCCGAGGCGAGCGAGGACCGCCGCGAGGTCGTCGTCGTCGACCTCGACCCCACCGTCCTGCGCACCACCCGGGAGTCGGAGACCCTGCTCGCCGACCTCGCCCTCGCCACCGGACGCCCCGCCGCGGAACGCACCCGGTTCCGCCTGGCCTGACCCGGACGGGCGGCCCGCCCCGGTGCCGGCCGCCTCCGCCGGTCGGGGCGGGAGCCGGCGCCCGGTGGGACAGGTGGGCGGCCGGGCCGGCGCCCGGTGGGACCGGTGACCGGTCAGGACGCGCCCCTGAGCCCGGCCGTTCCGTCGGCCCCGGTGGTCCGGGAGCGCCGCAGCCCGCGGGGCGTGGTCCCGGGGAACGCCGAAGGCCCCCGCCGGGTCCGGTGGGGGCCTTCGCGGGGTCGGGGCCGGTCAGGCCTTGCCCGGGAGCGTGCGAACGGTGCGCCAGGCGTAGGCGAGCAGCAGGGCGGTCAGCGCCAGGAACACGGCGCCGGTCACCAGCTGGGCCTCCCAGAAGTGGCTGTTCGCCTGGTACTCGACGGCCGTACCGCCGTCCGCCAGCCGGGTCACCGAGGTCTGGTGCCCGTCCAGGACCGCGATCTGGTAGTCCGACACGGTCCGGCCGAAGGTGGCGGTGGTGGTCGGCGCGATCGAGGTCGCCAGCTTCGGCATCAGCAGGGTCATCGCGATCTGCGCGATGAGGCTGATCCCGATGGCCGGGACGGCCCGGCGGGTCGCGGCGGCGGCGGCCAGGCCGGTGGCGATCGCGCACAGCGAGCTCAGCACCAGGTAGGGGCCGTGGGTGCTGAGGTAGGCCTCGCTCATGTGGTCGTGCGCGACGAAGACCGGGCGGTGCATCCCGCTGACCATGACGGCGCCGGTGAGTGCCAGTCCGGAGACGACGGCGGCGAGGATCGGGAGGGCGGCCCGGCTGAAGAACCAGCGCGAGCGGGTGGTGCCCTGGGTCCAGGCCCAGACACTGGTGCCGGTCTCGAACTCGCGGGCCAGCATGGGCGCGGCCCACACGACGGCGAGCAGGATGGCGAGGTAGGGCGCCAGGCCCTGGGTCATTCCGCTGCCCGGCTTGCTCGACAGCTCCCAGTAGCTGGAGGGGAAGTAGAGCAGCAGCGCGACGCCGGTGACCAGCAGCGGCAGCCGGTCGAGCCGGAGGGTGTGCCGAAACATCTGTGAGCCTTGCCTTTCGGGGTCGATCGGCTGTCGGACCAGCCGGCCGTGGGGTCAGTCCGCGTCGCGCGGGGCGGCCGTCCCGGCCTGGGCGCCGCGCAGGGTGCCGAGCACGATCTCGGTGAGCGAGGCCGAGTCGGGCGCACTGCCGCCGTTCGCCCGCACCCGTTCGGCCAGGCCGTCGACCGGCCCGTCGAGCACGATCCTCCCGCCGGCGAGCACCAGCAGCCGGTCGCAGACCGGTTCGAGGTCGCCGATCACGTGCGAGGAGAGCAGGAAGGAGCGCCCGCTGGCGGCCGCGATCTCGCGCAGCCGGGTCGAGACGTCCTCGCGGGCGAGCGGGTCCAGGTCGGCCATCGGCTCGTCGAGCACCACCAGCGGCGACCGCTTGGCCAGCGCCACCGCGAGCGCGACCTGGGTGTGCTGTCCGCCGGAGAGGTCCTGGCAGCGCCGGGCGAGCGGGATACCGAAGTTGTCCAGCCAGTCCCGTGCGAGCCGGACGTCGAAGCCCTCGTTGAGCGCGGCCGCGTACCCGAGGATCTCGCGCACCCGCAGCGCCCGGTACAGGGGCCGCTCCTGGGAGAGGTACGAGACGGCCGGGGGTTCGCCGAACACCACGTCCTTGCCGGCGATCTCGATCCCGCCGGCGCTGCTGCGGTCCAGTCCGGCGATCAGCCGCAGCAGTGTGGACTTCCCGGCGCCGTTGAGCCCGACCAGGGCGGTGACGGACGCCTCCGGCAACTCGAACTCGCAGTCCCGGAGCACCCAGGTGTCCCCGTAGCTCTTCCCTACGCCTTTGGCTTGAAGCACCATCATGCGCGCGCCCACCCCATGAGCTCTTCCCCCGTTGCGCGTGCACCGCAATTCCCGGGCCAATTTCGACATGTGCACGACATTTCGACTATATACCAGCGGTCCCAACAGGGTCCAGGCTCACCAGGCCGCCCTCCGAGGCTAACTGACGTTTCATCATCTGGCCGACCAACTCGAACACGCGAACCCGGAGAGCGAGTTCGGGACAGGCCGTGGTGACCACGAGTTCGTCCGGCCGATAGGCGTCGACCAGTTCCGATACCTTCCCGCCGACCTCCTCGGGCACACCCGCCAACACCGCGAAGCCGTCCGGAGAGGCCACCGCGGGCCGGTATTCCCGGAGTTCGCGCCAGGACGGCAGGACCCCGGCGGGCAGGGCGGACCCCCGCCCGGGATCCGCGATCCAGTCCACCAGCGAGCGCAGCGCCCGGGCGTCCCGCGGGTCCTCGGCGACGGCCGTCCGGACGCAGACGCCGACCCGGGGTTCACTGCCGAACGGACCGGGGCGGAACTCCTCGCGATAACGCTCGACCACCTCCGGGCGGAGCTCTCCGTGGACGAACTGGGCGAAACAGAACGGGAGTCCGTGCCGGGCGGCGGCCAGTGCCCCGCCCGTCCCGGATCCGGTCAGCCAGAAATCCGGTCGCCCGGATTCCGGAAGTGAACGTTCCGGCCCCTCCGAGGTCAGGATCCGCAGCAGTTCCGCGAGCTTCTCCTCGTACGGCGCCTCGCCCTCGCGCGCCAGCCGGCGGCTCACCGCAGGGACCGCCCCCGGGCCGCGGCCCACCCCGAGGTCGATCCGGCCCGGGAAGAGCCGCTCCAGCAGGTTGAAGGTGGTCGCCACCTTCAGCGGCGCGTAGTAGGGCAGCAGCACCGAGGCGGTGCCGACCCGGATCCGGCCGGTCGCCGAGGCCGCAGCCGCCACCAGCACCTCGGGCGAGCCGCAGCCGCCCGAGACGCCGTGGTGCTCCGCCACCCAGAACCGGTGGTAGCCCAGACGCTCCGCCGCGACGGCCAGTTCGACCGCCTCCCGGGCGGCCCCCGCCGGGCCGCTCCCGTCGTAGATCATCACCTGGTCGAACGCTGTGAGCTTCATCGCCGCCTCACGAGTGGGACTGGGACACGGATTCGCGGTCGGTCGCCTGCGCGTGGAACATCCGGGCGTAGAGCCCGTCGAGCTCCAGCAGTTCCCGGTGGCTGCCGTCCTCGACCAGTCGGCCCCGGTCGAACACCAGCACCCGGTCGGCCCGGACCACCGAGGAGAACCGGTGGGCGATCAGGACCGAGACCTGCCCGTCCACCGCGGTGGTCAGGGTGTCGAGCAGCGCCGCCTCGGTGATGGTGTCCAGCGCGGCCGTCGGCTCGTCCATCACCCGCACCCCGGCCCGGCGGACCAGGCCGCGGGCGATGGCGAGCCGCTGCCACTGCCCGCCGGAGAACTCCACGCCGCCCTGGAAGGACCGGCCCGCCTGGGTGTCGTAGCCCTCGGGCAGGGTCGCCACGTGCTCGTGGATGCCGACCTCCTCGGCCGCCTCGCGGACCCGCTCCGGCCCCCGGTCGGGCTGGTGGACGGCGCCGAGCGAGATGTTCTCCCCCACCGTCAGCTGGTACTCGACGTAGTCCTGGAACACGTACGAGATCCCGTCGCGCAGGCTGTCCGGGTCGTAGTCGCCCAGCGGCACGCCGTCCACCAGGATCTCGCCCCCGGTCGGCTCGTACAGCCGCCCCACGAGTTTGCCGACCGTCGACTTCCCCGCGCCGTTGAGCCCGACGATCGCCGTCACCTCGCCGGGGCGCAGCGTGAACGACACCCCGGACAGCGCGGCCCGGCCGGCCCCCGGGTACCGGAACGAGACGTCGCGGAACTCGATGCCGGTCGAGAGCCGGGCGGGGAAGGAGCGGTCGCCGCCCTCGGTCTGCTGCGGGTCGATGGCCAGGAACTCGACGACGTTGCGCAGGTACAGCTGGTTGACGTACATCCCGGCCACCCCGCCGAAGAACTGCTGCATGCTGCTCTGCAGCATGCCGATCGCCGGGATCACCGCGAAGAGCCGCGCCAGGTGGCCGGCGTCGCTGCCGGCCAGGATCGCGGTGGCCTGGGCCCCGAGCGTCAGGGCCGCGGTGAGGACCATCATCGGGATCGCCAGCCGCACGTTGCGGTCGGCCAGCCGCAGGTCCGCCCCGACGATGCGGGCGAGCAGCCGGCCGTGGTTGGCCTGCAGCACCGGGCCGAGGCGGAAGGCCAGCACCTCCTTCATCGAACCCGGCTGGGAGGCGAGGTGCTGCCAGTAGGTGAGCCGCCGCCGCTCCTCGGACCGTCCGTGCTCCAGGGCGTGACCGCGCCGGCCCTGGACGATCTGGGAGACGATCGCCGGGAAGGGCGCGAACATGGCGAGCACGGCCACCCGGACGTCCAGCGTCCAGAGGATCGCTCCGACCGAGCCGAAGGTCACCACCTGGGTGGCCACCTGGATCACCTGGTTGAGCATCAGCCCGGGCCGGAAGTTGACCTCCCGGACGGCTCGCTGCAGCGAGTCCTGCACCCGCGGGTCCTCGACCTGCGACAGCGAGAAGCCGGCCGCCCGCCCGATGATCCGGTCCGCCAGGCCCGCGGACAGGCGGCTCTGGCAGCGTTGCATGGCGCGGTTCTGGAACACCGCCATCAGCTGGCCGGCCAGGCCCAGCGCACCGAGCAGGACCAGGAAGCCGATCGCCCCGGACACCTGGCCGCCGGCGCCGGCGGCGTGCACCAGCGCGGTCGCGAACGCCGCGGTCACCTTGACCTGGACGCCCGGGAGGGCCCCCGCGCCGACGGCGAACAGCACCACCTGGACCGTCGCCCGGCGGTCCGACTGCCAGGCCAGGCGCAGCACGGTCAGCGCGGGCGCGACGTCGGCCGGCAGCCTGGCGACCCGGCTGCGGATCCGGCGCACGGGGTTCACCCGTCCCCCCGGGCCGCCGCACCCCGCTGCTGGCCGACCACCCGGTCGAGCAGCCGCCGCCACACCCCGTAGGCGGCCTCCTCCTGGTCCCGGGGCAGGCCCATCCGGTTGCAGTGCATGTGCAGCAGGGCCCGGACCACACCCGTCCGGTCCGACCAGAGCTCACCGGTCTCCGCCCGCTTCGCCAGCTCCCGGACGTACCGGTCGCCGTCCTCCTGCCAGAGCGACTCCACCAGGCCGAGCACCCGGGCGTCCCGGCCCGGCTCGGTGTGGCCGCGCCAGAGGTCCCTGGCCGCCGCGCGGTACTCCGGTCCGCCGGCCGTCGGGCCGGACATCGAACGGGCCATCGCGTGCCGCTCGGCGAAGTCCGGCAGCAGGATCCGGCCGACGCGCTCCAGGCTGAGGCCGGTCAGCGCGATCCGGTCGAGGGCCGGCGCCGAACCCTCGGGCAGCGGCTCGGACAGGTGCCCCAGCAGGGCCAGGGCGGCGGCGCTGTCCCGCTGGAACAGCACCTCGGCCCGGTCGATGAGGAACGGCCCGCCGTACCGCTCGACCTCCCGGCGGTAGACCGGGAAGGCCAGGTCGGTGATCCGCCCGTCCGCCATCAGACCGTGCGCCCACCCGGCGACGTGCCCGAACACGTCCCGGGCCCGGTCCTGGTCCGGGACGTGGACGCGCAGCCGCAGGTGCGGGGCCGGGTCGACGTAGCGGAGGAAGAACGGGTGGCCGGTGCCGAAGCGGTCGCCCAGCTCGGCGGCCAGCGCGGCCACCTCCCCGGTCAGCAGACCGTCCAGCGAGTCGCTCTCGGCGTACAGCTTGGCGTACACCCACTCGCCGCCCGGGGGCCGCAGCCGCTGTTCCTCCGCCACCCGGTACGGGCCCCGGGGCAGCGGCGGGCGGGCGGCGGGCGGCGCGGCCGACAGCACCGGGACGACGACCTCGGCGACGAAGTCCTCGCCCCGGCCGTCCCGCAGGAAGCCGTCCCCGGGAGCGGGCATCGCCTCCTCGACCTGCAGCGCGAAGCCCTCGGCGTGCTTGCCGGCGGCCAGCCTGAGCTCCTCCAGCGAGGGCGCGCTCTCCAGGTCCAGCAGGAGGGTGTTGTCGCTCTGGGCCAGGTGGCAGAAGCGCGGCACCGACCAGCGCGAGCGCCAGTCCGCGACCGCCGCCGCGAAGTCGGCGAGCCGACCGGTGCACCCGGCCGGCACGTCGCGGTCGGTCAGCAGCCAGCGCGCCCGCTTGACCACCAGGTCACGCCAGACCAGCCGGGGCAGGAAGGGCATGCTCGACGCGAGCTCGCCCCAGTCGAAGGGGGCGGCGCCGCGGAACTGCGTCGCCGAGACCTCCAGCAGGAAGCGGCAGACGTTCGGTCCGGACAGCGGGTTCAGCATGGTGTTCTGGGTGACGTGCAGCTCGCGCTCCAACGCCCGGCTGTACAGGTAGAGTTCGCCGTCCCGCACGCCGACCAGGATGTCGTCCAGCGCGAGCACCCGGTCGGCCGGGAGGCCCGGGGCCACGTTGAGCGGCAGCTCCAGCTCGCGGAGCACCGGGCGCAGCGACACGTTGCCGGCCCGGGCCTTGGCGGGCAGGTAGGTCAGCTCGACCACGGCCAGGCCCGGCAGCCGCTCCTCCTCGGCGGCGGCCAGCCCGCGCAGGCGGTCCTGGAGTTCGTCCGTCAGCAGGTCGTGGAAGCGGGCGAAGGTCCGGCCGCCGAAGGCCACCCCGGTCTCGGTGACGACCCCGCGCCAGCGCGGGTGCGAGGGCGAGGGCGGCAGCACCTGGAGGTGCACGTCCAGCGCGGGGGTCGGTTCCCTGCGGTCGTTCGGCCTCGTGCCGGCCGCCCGCAGGTCCGCCAGCGTCCGCTCGTCCAGGACGAGTTCGCGGGAGCCGGCCGCCAGTGCGGTCGCCACCATCCGGCCCAGGACGGCCTCGCGCTCCTCGCGCCCGTGGTCGGGGGTGACCGGCTGCAGGTCGAATCCGCGCGGCGGGTTGCGGTAGCCGGTGGGCGCGCCGAGGCCGGTCTCCGGGGAGAGCAGTTCGAGCAGCGGAACCTCGGCCTGGGAGCCGTACCGCTCGGTGAGCGCGGTGGCGTAGTCGCGCAGCCGCTGGGGGTACTTGAAGACGGTGCCGACGGTGGTAAACAGTTCGGCGGCGTCCTCGGCCAGCCGCTGGACGTCGGCCGGCAGGCCCGGCCGTCCGGGCAGATCCAGCGTCGAGTCCACCTGCAGGAAGTGTCCCTGGTAGTCGGCGTCGACCTCGGCGCCGAGCGGTTCGACCGTACCGAACAGGCCCGGCAGGTCGCTGGTGCGGCCGTGCCGGTTGAACGCGGCCACCTCCTGCTCGACCCGGCGCAGCGCGGCCAGGGCGTCCGGCGCGAGAGCGGTGCCCAGTTGCGCGGCGGCGTCGCTCCGGCCGGGATCGCCCAGCAGGGCGGGCCGGCGCGAGGTGATGAGGAAGTCCAGCCGGACCAACTGCCGCAGCAGGCCGAGCACCTGGTCCTCCGGCACGGAGGGGTACTGCTCCGTCAGCAGGCCGGCCAGTTCGCCGAGGGTCCGCGGCCGGCGGGCCGCCTCCAGCACCAGGCGCACGGCCGGGGACCAGCGCACCGAGGCGGTCCGGCGGGTCCCTTCGCCGTAGCCGTCCGCGACGGAGAGCCAGGCGCGGCCGCGGCCCAGGTGGGTCAGGTCGTTGGTGCGCAGTTCGAGGTCCGGACGCGGTTCCGCGGAGTCGGCGGCCGACTTGAACAGGTGGAGCATCCAACCGGAGTCCAGCCGGGCCCGGGAGGAGCTGATCGCGGGGCTGCCGAGAACGGGGGCCGGTCCGTCGCCGAAGAACCCTCCGGCGACACCGGCGACCGTGCTGAGCGGCGTGGGGCGCGCGCTCATCCGGTTCAGGTAACGGCCCAGGCTCATCATCGCCCGGTGGCGGTCCTTGGGTGCCAGGGTGTCGAGCCGGTCGACGGCCTGCGCGAGGTCGGGGGCCGCCATCCGGATCGCGGAACGCACCTGGGGGTCGGCCCACAGCTCCAGCAGGCCGCGCAGGTAGCCGTCCTCCCAGTCGGCGGGGACGGCCGTCGCCGGGTCGCCGGCGCAGGCGGCGAGCAGGTCGGTCAGGCCGCGGGCCGGCAGGGCGGGGGCGCGGAGCAGGAAGAAGTCGGTCGCGGTGTAGGAGCTGCGGCCGGCCCGGGGGGCGCGGCCGTTCGGCTCCGTCCGGTGGGTGTGCGTCGCGGTCATCGGGCCGCCGTCCTTTCGCCGCTCCGGGCCGGGGTGAGGAAGAGCAGTTCGTCCCAGTCCGCCACCTCCGGACGGACGGCGGCGGAGAGCGCCAGCAGGGTGCCGGCCGCGCCGGTGAGGAAGCCGGGGTCGTCGACGCGCTGTCCGGCCTCGGGTTCGTCCGCGACCAGGAACGGCCGGTCCGGGTCGGCCAGGCCGACGACCGCCGCCAGGCTCCGGTCGGCCATGTCGCGGAACTCCTCGACCCCGGTCTCGGCGTGGGCGCGACGGTAGACGGCGGCCATCCCGGCGTGCCCGTGGCACAGGGTCGGGGCGAACACGTGGCGGTACGCGGGATCGGTGTCGAGGACGCGCCTCAGCGCGCCGATCGCGGTCTCCCGCAGGTCCGCGTCGTCCAGGACGGCGGCGGCGGCCAGCAACCCGGTGCCGATGCCGGGCGCGCCGTAGCACCAGGCCGCGCGGGAGGGCTCCTCGGCCGGGTCGTGGACGGGGCGCAGGGTGTGTTCCTCCGCCTGGAGGCAGACCGCCCAGCCCGCCCGGGGGTCGGGGTCGGCGGTCCGGTGGAGCACCAGCCACTCGGCCAGGTCGGCGACCTTCCCGGTCACCCGGGAGCCGCCGTAGCCGGCCGCGGCGGCGGCGGTGAACGCGCCGAGGATGCCCGGCAGGCCGTGCGCGAAGCCGAGGTTGTACATCCCGTGCGGGGCGCGCTCGGCGTACCAGGGGAAGGCGGGCGGGTAGTGGGCCGGCGTCATCAGCCAGCCGAAGCGCTGCTGCCCGTCCGCGGCGGTGACGGCGTCGAGGTAGTCGACCAGCTCGTCGATGGCGGTCCGCAGCGGGGAGCCCTCGGGCGCGCCGACGACCGTCGCGAGCCGTACGGCCGCGGCCAGTTGCCCGGAGGCGCCCTCGACGACGTCGTAGGCGGTGAACGGCAGGCCGGTTCCGGGGGCGGGTCGGCGGGTGGCGGCGACCTGCTCGCCGAAGCTGTCGGCGACCCGGCGCAGGGACGGCAGGTAGCGCTCGTCGTGTTCGGCGAACGCGAGGAGGACGGAGGCGAATCCGGCGGTGCCGGTGTACAGGCCCGGTCCCGAGTAGGGGCGCTGCGCGGTGCCCGCGGCGGCGCTGCGCAGCACGGCGCGGGCGCCGTCCAGCAGCCCGGAGTCGTCGAGGGCGCGGCCCGCGCAGAGCAGGGCCAGGGCCATGCCGGGGTGGCCGTTGGCCAGGCCCAGCCGGTCGTGGTGCAGGTGCGGCCGGTCCGGACCGTCACCGGAGGCCGTCCTCAGGGCGAAGTCCGCCAGGCGGTCGGCGATGCCCCGGGTGAGCCCGGTCAGCGCTGTTCCATCGTTGGGCTCGGCCACAGTGGGGCTCCCGATCTCGCAGTGGATCCGGCTCGCGCCGGGGTCGTCTCAGGGACGGCGCGGGGCTCCCGGCCCCATGGTGCCGGGAGCCCCGTGCCCGATCAGGTGCCGTCGCTCCGGGGAGCCACGGCTACCGGACCTGCGGGCTTCAGCAAACGCTGGAGCCGGCGCAGCCGCAGCTGCCGCAGGTGTCGGTGTACTGGCAGTCACAGGAGTAGTGGCAGGAGTAGCAAGTGCTGCCCATGCTCAGGAAGCCATCGGGGGACGCGGCGACCGGGGCGGTGGCCACGCGGACGTCGAGGTCAAAGTCGTTGTTCGACATATCTCTCCTCCGTGCTGTTGATTTCGGACATTTGCCCCCTCCGCACAAGCGGCCGGCCTCGGCGAAAAAAACCGGGGCGGCGGGGCGAAAGCATTTCTAGCACGACGTCCACGGCGATCGAAATATTAACGCAGTATTTCACTCCGTTTCGGCCACGGGAGACTGTCGAGCAGCTTTACCGCCCCCACACATCCACAGGCCAGAGCCCGGCGACGACGCAATCAGGGCATGCCCGGGTGGCCGAATCGCAACGGCCACCCGGCCGATTCACCCGATTTGCCGCCACTCGCGAATCTCGCGACGACTGGGCCCTCTCGGCCGGAAATTCGCGAATACTCCGCCCAGCCGGACCGGCAATTGCCCGACGAAATCACCGGAGGTTCAATTACCGGTCGCACACAATGTGAATCGTCAATTCCGGTACCGGGTCACGGCCGGGTTCGTCGACGGAACGACCTCCGACCTGGGCGTCGGTGCGGGTGAGCGGGGTGGGGCCGCTGGGACGGGCCGGAGGATCTGCCGGTGGACGATCTTGACCATGCGCGGGCGAGCGCGCGGACGGGCAGGCAAGCCCGGCCGGGAGCGGCAGAACGGGCCGGACGGAAGGCGGACGGGCCGGGGGCGGGCGGTGCCGGGGGCGGGCAGTGCCGGGGGCGGGCAGTGCCGACGGTGTCAGCGGTGCCGGCGGTCCCGCCGGGAAAAGGAACAGGCCCCCGACCCGGAGTGGGTGGGGGGCCTGTGGCCTTCGTGCTGGTCGTGCCCCAGACAGGAATCGAACCTGCGACACCGGCTTTAGGAGAGCCGTGCTCTATCCCCTGAGCTACTGAGGCGTGGCCCGGCTGTGGCGAGGCCGCTCACAGCGTACCGGATCGGGGGTGGGGAGCGGGGTGGTGGACGGGGTGCGGGTGGGAGCACGGGTGCCGACGGGGTGTCAGGGCGGGTCAAGTAGCCTGCCGGGAGGTGCCCGGTCCGCCCGGCACGCCGCGTGAAGGAGACGAAGGACCCGATGAGACCTGCTGTGCGCCCGGTCGTCCGACTGCTGGGGCAGGTGTGGTTGTGGCCCGCGCTGGTGATGCTGGCGGTGGGCGGGTACCGGCTGGGGACGCCGGACCTGTGGCGGGACGAGATAGCGACCTCGACGGTGGCCACCCGCTCGCTGGGCGACCTGCTGCGGCTGCTCCAGCACATCGACGCCAGCAACGGCGCGTACTACCTGCTGATGCACGGCTGGACGGCGGTCTTCGGCGACTCGACGGTGGCGCTGCGGATTCCGTCGGTGCTGGCCATGGCGGGCGCCGCCGCCTTCGTGGCGCTGACCGCACGGCGGCTGTTCGGCGGGCGGGTCGCCGCGGTCGGCGCCGGCCTGCTGTTCACGGTGCCGCCCCTGGTCTCCCGGTACGCCCAGGAGGCGCGCTCGTACGCGCTGGTGACCTGTGCGATCGCGGCCGCCACCTACTTCCTGCTGCGGGCGCTGGAGCGGCCGACGTGGCGGCGCTGGGCGCCGTACTGTGTGGCCATGGCCGTGGCCGGCGCGGGCCACCTGATCTCCTTCAGCACGCTGGCCGGGCAGGCCGCCCTGGTCGCGCTGCACCTGTGGCGCACCCGGGAGGCCCCGGACCGGCGGCTGCGGTGGCAGTACCCGCTGGCGGTCGCGGTCGCCGCGCTGCCCGTGCTGCCGGTGGTGCTGCTCGGCAGCAGCCAGTCGGACCGGCAGCTGGGCTGGATCACCACGCCGTCCCTCAGCCGCCTGGCCAACTTCGGCGAGCACCTGTTCGGCTCGGGACCGGTGTTCTACGTCTTCGTGCTGCTGGCCGTGCCGGCGCTGGCGTTGCCCGGCCGGCGGCTGCAGGCCTGGCAGGTGCTGCTGCTGGCCGAGCTGCCGGTGGTGAGCGTCTGGCTGGTGTCCCGCCTGGGCGGCACCTCGTACTTCATCGACCGGTACCTGCTGTTCACGGTGCCCGCCTGGGCGGTGCTGGCCGGCGGCGGGGTCGGGGCGGCGTACGGCGCGCTGGTGGCCCGCGCGCGCCGCGTCCCGGAGCCTCGGAGGGCCGTCGCGGCGGCCGGGCTGCTGGCGGTGGGGCTGCTCGCCGTTCCGGCCGTGGCGGCGTTGCCCGAGCAGCCCGCGGTGCGGTACGTCGGCTCGCACAACGGCTCGGAGGAGCCGTTCAAGGCGGCCGCCCGAACGATCGCCGCCGGTTACCGCTCCGGGGACGGGATGGCGGCCCCGCTGGGCAACCAGTCGTGGGCGATGGTCTGGCCGGGCGTCAGCCACTACCTGCCGTCGGACGTGCACCTGTACCCGGTGTTCGTCGCGCAGAGCGCCGACGACGCGGAGGACCTGTCGCCGACGGCCTGTGCGAAGCCCGAGGCGTGCCTGGGCCCGGTGTCCCGGATCTGGCTGCTGGTCCTCGGCGACACCTCCGACCCGCTGGGCACCATGCCGACGGACCAGGCGCAGGTGCTCCGCACCCAGTACGGGGACCCGGACGAGGTGACCCCGCTCGGCGGGTTCACGCTCGCGCTGCTCGACCGCGACACGTAGGCCCGGCGCGGGACCGCGCGTCCGGCGCCGGGGTGGGGAACGAACGACGAAGGGGAGCCGGTGCGGACCGGCTCCCCTTCGTCGTTCAGCAGTTGAGCAGTTCAGCGGTTCAGCGGTTCCAGCAGTTCAGCGGTTCGGCTGTCCCGGCTGTCCCGGCTGTCCCGGCCGCCTCGACGGCTCACAGCGTGCGCAGCAGTCGGGACTGGATGGACGCCGGGTTGAGGTCGGCCTGGAGGGCCACCGGGACCTCCGCCTTGTTGTCGCCGGCGCCCACCCGCAGCACGCCGACCTCCTTGCCGGCCTTCTCGGTGTGGCCGATCTTCGACGCGTCCAGGGTGACCGTGCCGGAGATGCCCGGGAAACCCGCCACCACCAGGTCCTTGGTCGCGACCAGCGGGACCTTGCCGCCGAGCCCGTCGTCGACCGAGCCGACGACATCACCCTGCTTGACCACGGTCTGGCCGGTCACACCGTTCTGCGCGGCCTGGATCTGCTTGCCGCTGACCTTGAGCACGGTCGGCAGGATGCCGTCGTTCGCGGCGGGCGAGGTGGCCTGCTGCCCCAGGGTGACGCCGAGGATCAGCCGCTTCACGCCGCCGATCTCCTTGTAGGCGGCCCACATCAGGCAGCCGCCGGCCGGGGTGCTGGAGCCGGTCTTGACGCCGATCACCCCGGTCTTCGGGTTGATCAGGTTGTTGGTGTTGGGGATCCGCGCGTTGTTGAAGTTGGTCTCCGGGGTGGAGACGATCTGGCGGAAGATCTCGTCCTGCATGACCTGCTCGGCCAGCTTCAGCTGGTCCTTGGCGGTGGACTTGGTGTCCGCGTTGTAGCCCGCCGGGTCCGCGTAGATGGTGTTGGTCATGCCGAACTTGGCTGCGGTGTCGTTCATCAGCTTGACGAACGCGTCCTCGGAGCCGGAGTGGAAGCGGGCGAGCAGCCGGGCCACGTTGTTGGCCGACGGCAGCATCAGCAGCTCCAGCGCCTGGTACTCGGTGAGCACCTGGTTCTCGGTGAGCGTCACCTTGGACTCGTCGACGTTGCCGGACTCCTGCGCGGCCTGCTTGTCGACGACGATCTTCGGGCCGCTCTCCCCCTTCTTCAGCGGGAACTTCTGCAGGATCAGGTAGGCGTTCATCACCTTGGTGACGCTGGCGATCGAGGCCGGCGTCTCCTGGCCCGAGCTGCCGAGGCTGCCGACGCCGACCACCTCGGCCGCGGACTGGCCCTTGGCCGGCCAGGCGAGGTCCAACTGGTCACCGGAGAAGCTGTAGCTGCCCGTGGCGGTCATCTTCACCTTGGCGTCCGGCAGCGGACGCAGCAGCTGGGCCACCACGGCCACGCCGAGCACCACGGCGAGGAAGACGGTCCAGATGGTCGCCCGCTTGAGGGCGCGGCGCAGCGGCGAGACCGGACGGGCGTTGAGGGAGGCCAGGACCTCCATCGCCTCCGCGGTGGTCTCGGGCGAGGGCAGCGGCACCGGAGCGGGCAGCGGCTCGGGCTTCGGCAGCGGCGGGCCCGGCGGCACCGGCCGCGGGTCGGGATCGGGCAGCGGCTTCGGGGGCGGCACGGGGACCGGCACGGGCTTGGGAGCCGGCTTCGGCTCCGGCTCCGGTTCCGGCTCCGGTTCCGGCGACGGCTCGGGCTCCGGGACGGGCCGGGGCTTCGGCTCGGGCACGGTGCCGGCCGACGCGGCGGCGGTGCGCGGCGGCGCGGGCTTCTCCGGCTTCTCGGCCTGCCCCGACTTCTGACCGGGCTGCCCGGTCTCGGTCAGCGCGACGGGGGAGGCATCGTCGGCGGAGGCGTCCTCGGAGGAGGTGCCCTCGTCGGGGGCGTCGTCGGTGCCCTCGGTGTCCTGGGCGCTCGCAGCCTTCTCGGGCTTCTCGGCCTTCGCCGCCTTCTCGGGCTTCGCGGCCTTCTCGGGCCCGGCGGACTTCTCGTCCTTGCCCTTCGCGGTGGTGGGAGCGGCCTCGGCGGCTTCGGTCGCTGCCCCGGCAGCCGCGGTCCCGCCAGCCTCGGCCTCGGCAGCCTCGGTCCCGCCTTCGGCGGGCTCGACCGCCTTCGCCGGCGCCTTGGTGTCCGCCTTGGCGTCAGTCTTCTCCGGCGCCCGGTCCGCCGTCTCCTCCGCCCCCGCCGCAGCGGTCCGCATGGCGAGACGCGGGTCGGCGGCGGGCGGGCGCTCGGCGGGCTCCTTCGCCGAGGCGGCGGCCGGAGCGGCCTTCCCCTTCTCCCCGTCACCACCGGAACTCGGCTTGCCCGCGGGCTTCACCAGCTCTTCGGGCAGCCGCAGCGCGGTGGTCTTGTTGTCCACCGGCAGTCGCAGCATCGTCGTCTTGCTGTCCACATCCCGGACGCGGAGCTGTACGGTCGAGCCGCCCTTGGCCCCCGTCGCCGGAACCTCGTCCGGCGCCTTCGCGGCGCCCTCGGCGGACGACTCCGAGGACGGCTTCGCGGACGCCTTCGGGGGCGTCTTCGCGGGCGTCTTCGGGGACGCCTCCCCGGAGGTCTCCGCAGCGCTGTCCGAGGAGCCGCCCGGGGAGTTCCCGGCTGACGCCCCGGCAGCAGCCGGGCCGGAGCCGCCCCCGGCGGACCCGGCGGACCCGGCGGACCCGGCCGCCGCACCGGTCCGTTCGCGTTCGCGGTCCTGCTCCCGCCCGCCGTCCCTCAGCACCCTGTCGGGGGACTCGCCCACGTATCCCAGCCTCCTCAACGCCCGGCGGGGCACCGGCGAACCCGATTTCGGGAAGCCGACGCCCCGCCCCGTGTACCTGTACAGTCTCCGCCACCGGCGGCCGTTCCCACCGCGCACACCCCGCCCGACCGGCCCGTATTGCCATCGCCCGGCCGCACCGCGGTCCGTTCACCGATCAGACGCCGGGCCCGCGGCCCCCGGTTCCGCGCCTTCACCGCAAGGTCACGATTCGGAGGCGTACTCGACAAGCCCGTGTGAGAGGCGTCACCCTGTCTCTCATCCACGCGGGGAGGCTTGGATGGGCAAGAGCCGCAGAACTGTTCCCGAGGAACTCTTGCTGCTCGCTTTGGACCCGACCACGGGTACCACGGCGCAGCCGCAGACCCTCGACCTCGGACTCGCCGGGGCCCAGCTCGTCGAGCTGTCCCTGGCCGGACGGATCGTACCGGAGGGAGACCGGATCGCTGTCGTGCTCGCACGGCCGACCGGTGACCCGACCCTTGACCACGCACTGGAACTGCTGCGCCGACGCGGCAGTCCGGTTCGCGCGGCGCACTGGATCGGCGGACCGCGGCTCGGGCTGCGGCAGACCTATCTGGCGCACCTGGAGCGCTGCGGCATGGTGACCGCCGTGGCGGGCCAGGTGTGCGGGGTGCTGCCGACGACCCGGTACCAGGCGTCCGACGACTGCACCAACGCCGCGATCAAGCAGCGGCTGGACACCGCGATCCGCACCGGCGTGCCGCCGGACCCGCGGACCGCGGCGCTCGCCGCGCTCGCTCACTCGGTGGGTCTGGGCAAGCACCTGTACCCGGGCAACGAGGGCCGGTCCTCGCGGTCGCGGCTGCGCGACCTGATCCGGTACGACCCGCTCGGCGGGATGGTCGCGCACGCCGTGATGGACGTGCAGAACGGCCTGCCGACGCAGCAGAACCGTTCCCCCCAGGGCCCCGGCCCCGGGTCCGCCCCTGCCACCGGCCGCTCCGGCGCCCGTACTGCGGGCCGGGGTTCGGGCGGGCGGGTCCCCGCTTCCCGGGTCGGCGTCCGCTGACCCGGGGACGCCGCGGCGGTCCGGTGACCGGAGCGGTCCGGCGTTCGGATCCGTCCGCTGGTCCGAACGGTCCGGTGACCGGAGCGGTCCGGCCGGTCCCCGGTGGACGGGCCGGCGCACGGTACACCGTCCGACGCATCCGCGGGCACGCCTGACGGCGCGTGTCGCCCCGTCCGCGCCTCCGGGAGGCGCCGAGCGACCCGCCGCACGACCCGAACCACCGGCACCACCCGCGCCATGAGCACCACGAGCACCACCAGAGGCAGCACCGAGGGGCGGTCGCCCCGCGACGCAAGTCGCCCGGCGACCGCCCCTCTTGCCGTCCCCGGAGGCCCGCAGCGGTCCGCTCCCACCCGTGCCAGGGGCATGTGCGGGGGCGGCCCCGAGGGGCGTCCGCCGTACTACCCGTCCGAGTCGTCCAGCCGCATTACCACCTGGGGGCTTTCGCTGTCTCGCGGAAGCACTTTTCCGATGATCTGTTCTACCGCGCTGCTGTGATTCCCCGGCGCCGACCTGGCCCAAGGTGACATGCTGCTCCAAGTCAGGGGGGTTGGTCCCAATGTCCGAAGTGTTCCGAGGACTGCCGTTCCAACGATCACGAGAGGTCCGGCCGGAGGTCGAAGTGTCCGCCAACGTCAATCCCACCGTCCGCCGCCGACGCCTCGGCTCCGAACTGCGCAAACTCCGCGAGGGCCTCGGCATGACGGCGGAGGAGGTCGCCGGCCGGCTGATGGTCTCCCAGTCGAAGATCAGTCGCCTGGAGAACGGCCGCCGCAGCATCAGCCAGCGCGACGTGCGCGACCTCTGCGACGTGTACAAGGTGGCCGACGACCAGATGCGTGCCAGCCTGATGGAGATGGCCAAGGAGTCCCGCCAGCGCGGCTGGTGGCACGACTTCAACGACATGCCGACCCCGTACAGCGTCTACATCGGGCTCGAAGCCGAGGCCTCCTCGATCCGCGCGTACGAGTCCTCCTTCGTCCCGGGCCTGCTGCAGACCGAGCAGTACGCCCAGGCCGTGGTCGAGGGCACCCAGCCGGACACCGACGCGAACGCCGTGCAGCGCCGGGTGCAGGTCCGGATGAAGCGTCAGGAGCGCGTCCACGGCGAGAACCGGCTGGGCAGCCTGTGGACCGTCATAGACGAGGCGGTGCTGCGCCGAGAGGTCGGCAGCAAGGGGGTGATGGCCCGGCAGCTGCAGCAGATGCTGGAGCTCAGCCTGCGCCCGAACATCACCATCCAGGTGATCCCGTTCTCGCACGGCGCGCATCCCGGCATGACCGGGACATTCTCCCTGCTGGAGTTCCCGGAGTCAGCCGATTCCACGGTTGTCTACTTCGAAGGTGTGACGAGCGATCTCTACCTGGAGAAGGAGGCTGATGTGCGCCGCTATACCGGTCTGTACGACTACCTGAGGGCGGCCGCACTCGGTGTCGCGGAGAGCCGGTCGCTGATAGCCGACATCGAAAAGGAATTCCACGAATGATCACCCCGCCCGAGCACGGAACCCGATGGCGCAAGAGCAGTCACAGCGGCGGCCAAGGCGCCTGTGTGGAGATCGCCCTCCCCGGCGCGGGGGAGGTGGCGGTCCGGGACTCCAAGGATCCCCGGGGACCCCACCTCCGCTTCTCGACCGAGGCCTGGAACGCCTTCGCCTCGGCAGCGGCGGCAGGCGGCTTCGGCGAGCTCCCGGGCTGACCCGCCCGAGCGGTTCCGTACCCGGACCGGTTGCCCGTAGCGGTGTCCGTCGCCCCTCGGCGGCCGTCGGCGCTACGGGCAACTGCCGTTCCAGGGGGCGGCCCCGGGCCGGACACGGCCTACCGGTCGGGCCGGCCCGGGCGGTGCCTCAGTCCGTCACCGGGTAGCGGGCGCACCAGCCGGAGCCCTCCGCCGTCCGCCGGTCGTGCAGCTCGGCGCCGTGCATCAGTTCCAGCACGAAGTCGTCGGCGAGTTCGAGGATCGCGGCGCGCCCCTCGACTCCCGCCACCAGGCCCGGCGGCAGCGCGGTGTCCCCGTGCAGCACGCCGAGCAGGTTGCCGCAGATCGCCCCGGTGGAGTCGCTGTCCCCGGAGTGGTTGACGGCGAGCAGCAGGCCGGAGCGGACGTCGTGGGCGACCAGCGCGCAGTAGACCGCGATCGCCAGCGCCTCCTCGGCGACCCAGCCCTCCCCCAGCGCCTCGACCCGCTCCGCGGAGGGCTCGCCGGCCCGTACGGCGTCCAGCGCGGCCCGCAGCGCGGCGGTGGTCTCCTCGTGCCCCTGCCGCTCGGAGAGCAGGGCGAGCGCGAGGTGGACGCCCTCCTCCAGGGTGCCGCCGCGGGCCACCGACTGGATGACCACCGCGAACGCGCCCGCCGCGAGGTAGCCGGTGGGGTGGCCGTGGGTGAGCACCGAGCACTCGACGGCGAGCTGGAACACCAGGCCCGGCTCCCAGGTGGTGAGCAGCCCGAACGGCGCCGCCCGCACCACCGTGCCGCAGGCCTTGGAGTGCGGGTTCTTGGGCCGGTCGAGGGTGCCGAGCCGCTCGGCGTCGGGCCCGGTGAGGCCGGACAGGCAGCCCTGGCCGGGGGCGCGCTGGGCGTACAGCCACTCCTCGCGGCCGAGCCAGCCGAGGTCGGGGCGGCGCTCGTCCGGGCCCCAGTCGCGCTGGGTGGCGGCCCAGCGCAGGTAGGCCAGGTGCAGGTCGGTGGGCGGGTGCCAGCTGCCGGTGTCGCGCCGGATGTGGGCGCGGATGAGTCCGTCGACGGTGAACAGGCTGAGCTGGGTGTCGTCGGTGACGGCGCCCGTGCGCCCGTACGCGGGGACGTAGCCGGTGACGCCCTGCGGGCCGTACTGGGCCCTGATCTTCTCCAGCGCCTCGAACTCGACACCGGCGCCGAGCGCGTCGCCGATGGCCCCGCCGAGCAGGCAGCCCCGCACCCGGCTGCGGTAGTCCTGCTGCTGGGCGCGTGACCACAGTGGCATCACGACGGGGCGCCTTTCCTCGGAGCGGGGGCCGCGCACGACGCTCGGCCGGTCGCGCGCCCTCGCACTGTACTTCGACGGCCCGTACGGATCGACGGCATCCCTCGAACTGCAGTACCCGCTTCCGGCTCCCGCTCCCCGGAGCCCCCGCCCACCCCGGGCCCGGCCGCCGCGCCGGCGGCGGCCGGGACACCACGGGGTCGCCGCCGGGGCACCGCGGGGTCAGTCCAGCACGGGCAGCAGCTCCGGCAGGTGCCCGTCCGAGGCCAGCGCCGCGGCCTGCCGCTCGGCCGGCACCTCGCCGTAGGTGGTGGTGCGCTGGCGGTGCGGGCGGCCCGCGGCCTCGGCGATCGCCCGCAGGTCGCGCACCGACTTGTAGCTGCCGTACGCCGAGCCGGCCATCCGCGAGATGGTCTCCTCCATCAGCGTGCCGCCCAGGTCGTTGGCGCCGGAGCGGAGCATCTCGGCCGCGCCCTCGGCGCCCAGCTTGACCCAGCTGGTCTGGATGTTGGGGATGTGCGGGTGCAGCAGCAGGCGGGCCATCGCCACCACCGCGCGGTTGTCCCGGGCGGTCGGGCCGGGCCGGGAGACGCCGGCCAGGTAGACCGGGGCGTTGGTGTGGATGAACGGCAGGGTCACGAACTCGGTGAACCCGCCGGTCCGCTGCTGGATCTGCGCGAGCAGCCGCAGGTGGCCGAGCCAGTGCGCCGGGGTGTCCACGTGCCCGTACATCATCGTGGAGGAGGAACGGATGCCCAGTTCGTGCGCGGTGGTGACCACCTCGACCCAGGTCGCGGCCGGCAGCTTGCCCTTGGTGAGCACCCAGCGGACCTCGTCGTCCAGGATCTCGGCGGCGGTGCCCGGGATGGTGTCCAGGCCGGACTCCTTGGCCCGCTGCAGCCAGTCGCGGATCGACAGCCCGGTGCGGGTCGCGCCGTTGACCACCTCCATCGGGGAGAAGGCGTGCACGTGGATGCCGGGCACCCGCTCCTTCACCGCGCGGGCGATGTCGAAGTAGGCGGTGCCGGGCAGGTCGGGGTGGATGCCGCCCTGCATGCAGACCTCGGTGGCGCCCACCTCCCAGGCCTGCGCGGCCCGGTCGGCGACCTGCTCCAGGGAGAGGGTGTAGGCGTCGGCGTCGGTGCGGCGCTGGGCGAAGGCGCAGAAGCGGCAGCCGGTGTAGCAGACGTTGGTGAAGTTGATGTTCCTGGTGACGCAGTAGGTGACGTCGTCCCCGACGGCGTCGCGGCGCACGTCGTCGGCGATCCGGCAGAGCGCGTCCAGGGCCGGGCCGTCCGCGTGGAAGAGCGCCAGGGCATGGTCGTCGGTCAGCTTCACCGGGTCGTCCGCCGCCACCGCCAGGGCCTCCCGCAGGTCCCCGGCGAGGCGCTCGGGCGCGCCCTGCGCGAGCACCTGCTCGCGCAGCACCTCCCAGTCGCCGTACACGTCCTCGAAGTCGGCGCGTCGGTCACCGGTGCGGCCCTCGGTGTCGATGGTGGCGTGCAGGTCGGTCCGGCCGTACGACGCCGGCAGGTCCTCCGGCTCCTGCCAGGGCAGGCCGCGGACCACCGCGTCCGGGTTCGCCAGGCCGGTCTCCGGGTCGGCCAGGGCGCGGACGTGCGGCAGCACCCGCGGGTCCAGCCAGGGCTCGCCGCGGCGCACGTACCCGGGGTAGACGGCGAGCCGCTCGCGCAGCTCGAAGCCGGCCGCCGCCGACCGCTCGGCCAGGCGCTCGATCTGCGGCCAGGGGCGCTCGGGGTTGACGTGGTCCGGGGTGACCGGGGAGACCCCGCCCCAGTCGTCGACGCCGGCCTCGATCAGCCGCTCGAACTCGCCGTCCACCAGGTTCGGCGGGGCCTGGAGGCAGGCGGCCGGGCCCATCAGGTGCCGGGCCACCGCCACGGTGGCGACCAGCTCGTCGAGTTCGGCGTCCGGCATGCCGCGCATCGCCGTGTCCGGCTTGGCGCGGAAGTTCTGCAGGATCAGCTCCTGGACGCCCTGGTAGGCGCGGGAGACCTTGCGCAGCGCGAACAGCGACTCGGCGCGCTCCCGGTACGTCTCGCCGATGCCGATCAGCAGGCCGCTGGTGAACGGGACCGAGCTGCGCCCGGCGTCCTCCAGCACCCGCAGGCGGACGGCGGGTTCCTTGTCCGGGGAGCCGAAGTGCGGACCGCCGGGCTCGCTCCACAACCGGGTGGCGGTGGTCTCCAGCATCATGCCCATCGAGGCGGAGACCGGCTTCAGCCGCTGGAAGTCCGTCCAGCTCAGCACCCCGGGGTTGAGGTGCGGCAGCAGACCGGTCTCCTCCAGGATGCGGATCGACATCGCCCGCACGTAGGCGATGGTGTCGTCGTAGCCGTGCGCGTCCAGCCACTCGCGGGCCTCGGGCCAGCGGTCCTCCGGCTTGTCGCCGAGCGTGATCAGGGCTTCCTTGCAGCCGAGTTCGGCCCCGCGCCGGGCGACCTCCAGCACCTCGTCGGGGGACATGAACATCCCCAGGCTTCGCCCGGGAGGTGCCCCCACCGTGCCCCGAGCAGCCCGGCGCAGCTTGCCGGGCACGGTGGCGAAGGTGCAGTAGTGGCACTTGTCGCGGCACAGCCGGGTGAGCGGGATGAACACGCTCTTGGAGTAGGTGATGACCCCGGGGCGGCCGGCCGCCTCCAGGCCGGCGTCGCGCAGCCGGGCGGCGCTGGAACAGAGTCCGCGCAGGTCCTCGCCCCTGGCTTGCAGCAGTACGGCGGCCTCGGTCACGTCGAGGGCGACGCCGTCCCTGGCGCGGCGCAGGGCGCGGCGCATCGCGTTCACGGTCGGGGGGTTGCTTGCGTCCGTGGCGGTTCCGTCCATGGCGCGACCCTACGCCAGCGGTGGTACTCCGGGATGAGTAACCCTGAGGCCGTATCAGGGTCGACATACCTACGAAGGCCAACCCGATCTGGCCCTGCAGGGCGATGACGGCGGCGGCGCGGCATCCTCTAATGGAAGGGCAAGGCCAAGCGCACGTGTTCGCAGAGGAGTTGAGTACGCCATGACCAATGAGACGGCGACGGGGGACGAGCTGGACGGCGGCGTGCCGTACCGCTCGCGGCGGCGCGTGCTGGTGCGCGCCGCGGTGCCGCTGGCGGTGGCCGCGGTGATCGCCGCGGGGGTCGGGCTGGTGCCCGCGCTGGCCGCCGACTCCCCGCCCGACCTGCCGACCCTGACCGCGGAACAGGTGGTCGCGAAGGCCCTCGGCTCCGAGGCCCAGAGCCTGTCCGGGACGGTCTCGGTCAGCACCGACCTCGGCCTGCCCACCCAGCTGCTGGGCGCGGCCGGCGGGATCGGCGCGGCCGCGGGCGGCCACGGCGGGGACGGCGCGAGCGCGTCGGCGGACCCGCAGGCCAAGCTGCTCGGCCTGCTCGGCGGGGACCGCACGCTGCGGGTCGCGGTGGACGGCCCGGACCACCAGCGGGTCGACATGATGGAGAACATGGCCGGCTACACCGTCGTCCGCAACGGCGACCAGGCCTGGGCCTGGGACAGCTCGACCAACAGCGCCGTGCACCTGACCGGCCGGGCCGGCGACAAGCACCCCGCGGCCCCGCTGTCCCAGCTGCCGACCACCCCGCAGGAGGCGGCCCGGCAGTTCCTGACCGCCGGCGCCGGCACCACCTCCGTCACCGTGGCCGGAACGGCCAACGTGGCCGGGCAGAAGGCCTACCAGCTGAGCGTGAAGCCGACCCAGAGCGGCTCGACCGTCGCCGAGGTCCGGATCGCGGTGGCCGCCGACAACGGCGTGCCGCTCGCGGTGGCGGTGAAGTCCACCGACGGCACCACCGTGCTGGACGTCCACTTCACCGACGTCTCCTTCGCCAAGCCGGCCGCCAAGACCTTCGACTTCGCGCTGCCCAAGGGCGCCAAGGTGACGGAGCAGAAGGCGGACGGGGCAGCGAAGGAGCACGAGGCGGCGAAGGAGCACGGGGCCGCGGCCGACACCGCCAAGGGCGGCCACGACGGCACGAACGTGATCGGCGAGGGCTGGACGGCCGTGTTCACCTCGCAGGTGCCCGGTGCCCCGGTCGCCGCGCCGAAGGGGGACGGCAAGCACGGCGGCCACGCCCCGGTGAACCCGCAGGGGCTGATGAAGTCGCTCGGCAAGCAGGTCGACGGCGGCACCCTGATCAGCACCAAGGTGCTCAACGTCCTGCTCACCGACGACGGCCGGGTCTTCGCCGGCGCGGTGACCCTGCCGGTCCTGCAGCACGCCGCCGGGGTGAACTGACGGATGACCGAGACTCCCGTAACGGGGGACGTTACGGAGTCGGCCGGGGGTTCGGGCGCCGAGTCGCGCCCGGCCCCCGTTCCCGTTCCGCCCTCCTCCTCCGCCGCCGCTCCCTCGGCCCCGGCCTCCTCGGCCTCGGCTTCGCTCGCCCGCTCCGGCCCCGGCCCCGGCTCCGGCTCCGGTTCCGGCTCCGACGACGTGATCAGCACCCGCGGCCTGACCAAGCGCTTCCGGGGCGGCCAGCTCGCCGTGGACGGCCTGGACCTGGCCGTGCCGCGCGGCTCCGTCTTCGGCTTCCTGGGCCCCAACGGCTCCGGCAAGACCACCACCATCCGGATGCTGATGGGCCTGATCGCCCCCACCTCGGGCGTGGCCGCCGTCCTCGGCGAGCCGATGCCGCAGTCCGTGGCCACCGTGCTGCCCCGGGTGGGCGCCCTGATCGAGGGCCCCGCGCTGTACGGCTTCCTCTCCGGCCGGGACAACCTGGTCCGCTTCGACGCCGCCGACCCGACCGCCGACCCGCGCACCCGGTCGCAGCGCGTCGACGCGGCACTGGAACGGGTCGGGCTGGGCGCGGCGGCCGGCAAGAAGGCCCGCGCGTACTCGCTCGGCATGAAGCAGCGCCTGGGCCTGGCCTCCGCGCTGCTGCAGCCGCGCGAGCTGCTGGTGCTGGACGAGCCGACCAACGGGCTGGACCCGCAAGGAATGCGGGAGATCCGGGCACTGGTGCGGGAGGTCGCGGCCGAGGGCACCACGGTGTTCCTCTCCTCGCACCTGCTGGACGAGATCGAACAGGTCTGCACCCACGCGGCGGTGATGTCGCGGGGCCGGCTCGTGGTGCAGGGCACCGTCGCGGAGCTGGCCGCCCGGGCGCAGGGCCGCCTGGTGGTCCGCACCCCGGACGTGGCGCAGGCCGCCGAGGTGCTGGCCGCCCACCAGATCGCCGCCCTGGTGCCCGGGGAGGGCCGGGTGGACGGCGAGTTGGGCGACCGCGGCGACGAGGCGCTGCCCAAGCTGTGCGCGGCGCTGGTCGAGGCCGGGGTGCGGGTGCACGGCTTCGGGCTGGAGCGGGGCACGTTGGAGGACGCCTTCGTGGCGCTGACCGGGGAGGGCTTCGATGTCGCGGGCTGAGGCGCCGGCGCTGCGCACGGGCAGGAGGCCGCAGACGGCGGCCGGGTTCCTGGCGCTGTTCCGCAACGAGCTGCACCTGACCTTCCGCCGGCTGCGCACCAAGGTGCTGCTGGGGATCCTGGCGGTGCTGCCGGTCCTGATCGGGGTGATCGTCAAGCTGAACACGGACGGTCCGCACGACGGCGGCGGCGGTCCGAGCTTCATCGCGCAGACCACCCAGAACGGGCTGTTCCTGGTCTTCACCGCACTGGCGGTGGCACTGCCGGTCTTCCTGCCGATGACGGTCGGCGTGGTCGCCGGGGACTCGGTGGCGGGCGAGGCGGCCACCGGGACGCTGCGCTACCTGCTGGTCGCCCCGGCCGGGCGGACCAGGCTGCTGGCCGCCAAGTTCACCGCCGGACTGGTGTTCTGCCTGGCCGCGACGGCGGCGGTCGCGGCGGCCGCCCTGGCCACCGGCGCCGCGCTCTTCCCGCTCGGCGAGGTCACGCTGATCTCCGGGGACACCATCGGCTTCACCGACGCGCTGCTGCGCGCGGTGCTGGTGGCCGGCGTGGTCGCCGCCTCGCTGGCCGGGCTGGTGGCGATCGGTCTGTTCGTCTCCACGCTGACCGGCAGCGGCATCGCGGCGATGGCCGCCACGGTCGGCCTGGTGATCACCGTCCAGATCCTGGACGCCTTCCCGCAGTTGGACGCGATCAGGCCGTTCCTGTTCACCCACTACTGGCTCAGCTTCGCGGACCTGCTGCGCGAGCCGATGTACTGGGACGGCGTGCTGAAGGACCTCGGGCTGCAGGCCGCCTACGTCGCCGTGTTCGGCACGGCGGCCTGGTCGCGCTTCGCCAGCCGGGACATCAGCGCGTGAGGACCGTCGGCGGGTGACGGCCGTCAGCGCATGAGGACCGTCAGCGGGTGACGGCCGTCAGCGCGTGACGGTCGCCTTCGCCATGTCCACCGGTGCGGGCTGCGGCACAGCCGCGGCCCGCGCCGCGCGGTCGGCCCGCACCTGGCGCAGCGCGTCCCAGGTGAGCAGCGCGAGCGCGGCCCAGACCAGGCCGAAGCCGGCCCAGCGGGCGGGCGGCATCGACTCGTGGAAGACGGCGACGCCGATCAGGAACTGGAACACCGGCGCCAGGTACTGCAGCAGTCCGAGCACCGTCAGCGGCACCCGGACGGCGGCCGCGCCGAAGAACAGCAGCGGGATCGCCGTGATCACGCCGCTCAGCATCAGCAGCCCGGAGTGGCCCCAGCCGTACGAGCCGGCCACCGTGTGCCCGAAGGTGCCGCGGCCGCTGACCTCCAGGTAGACCAGGTAGGCGAGGGCGAACGGGAACATGAAGGCGCTCTCCGCCGCCAGGCTCTCCACCCCGCTCAGCCCGACCTTCTTCTTCAGCAGGCCGTAGGTCGCGAAGGAGAGCGCCAGGGTCAGCGCGATCCACGGCAGCCGCCCGTACGCGACGGTCAGCACCGCGACGGCGAGCGCGCCGATGCCCACCGCCGTCCACTGCGCGACGCGCAGCCGTTCCTTGAGCACCAGCACGCCGAAGCCGATGGTGACCAGGGGGTTGATGAAGTAGCCGAGGCTGGTCTCGACGACGTGCCCGGCGTTGACGCCCCAGATGTAGACGCCCCAGTTGACGGAGATCACGGCGGCCGCGGCGGCCAGCATGGCGAGCCGGCGGGGCTGGCGCAGCAGCGGGCGTATCCAGCCCCAGTGGCGCTGGGCGACCAGCAGCAGGACCACCGCGACCAGGGACCAGACCATGCGGTTGGCCACGATGTCGTCGGCGGCGCCCGGCTCCAGCAGCGGCCAGAACAGGGGGAAGAGCCCCCAGATGCCGTAGGCCGCGAAGCCGTACCAGAGGCCCCGGCCGTTGTCCTGCTGGTCTGTCTGTGGCATGCCGGGTGCCCTTCCGCGCGCGTGTGGTCGAGGCGACGGTAGCGGGCGGAAGGGCGGACTGTCATCTCCGTTTCCGTATTTTGGTCATGACAGTGCTTGAATGCTGGACGTTCCCGGCATCCGGGCCGGTCGGACGGATGGCTCGTCCCCGCGGTTCAGGCGTTCCCCGCGGTTCAGGCGTTCCCCGCGGTTCAGGCGTTCCCCGCGGTTCACGCGTTCCCCGCGGTTCAGGCGTTCAGCACGGTTCAGGCGTTCAGCGCGGCCCGGACCGACTCGGCGAGCGGGACGGTCGGGCGGCCGATCAGCCGGGCCAGGTCGCCCGGGGTGCCGGCCAGCTCGCCGCGGGCGATCCCCGCGTCCACGTCGACCAGGGCCGCGGCGAAGCCCTCCGGCAGGCCCGCGCCGACCAGGACCGACAGGTGCTCGGCCGGGGCGACGTCCCGGTGCCCGACCGGCTTGCCGGAGGCCTTCGCCAGCTCGGCGGCCAGCTCGGGCAGGCTCCAGGCGGTGTCACCGCTCAGCTCGTACACCGCGTTCACGTCCTCGCCCAGCAGGACGGCGACGGCCGCGTCGGCGTAGTCCCGGCGCGGGGCGGTGGCGATCCGGCCCTCCCCGGCGCTGCCGAGCACCACGCCGCGGGCCACCGTGCCGGCCGCGTCGCCCAGGTAGTTCTCGGTGTACCAGCCGTTGCGCAGGAAGGCGTACGGCAGACCGGAGGCGAGGATCAGCTCCTCGGTCGCCCGGTGCTCGTCGGCCAGTCGGAAGGTGGCCGCGCCCGGCGCGCTCGTGTAGGCGAGCAGTGCGACCCCGGCGGCCGCGGCGGCGTCCACCACGGCCCGGTGCTGCGGGATCCGGCGGCCGACCTCGCTGCCCGAGATCAGCAGCACGCGGTCACCGGCGGCGAAGGCCCCGGCGAGCGTCTGCGGCTTGTCGTAGTCGACCACGCGGACGTCCACACCGCGCGCGGCCAGGTCGGCGGCCTTCTCGGCGGAGCGGACGGCGACCGCCACCTCGCTCGCGGGGACCCGGGCCAGCAGGCCCTCGACGACGAGACGGCCGAGCTGGCCGGTGGCACCGGTGACGACGTACATGGTGATGCTCCTCAGGGGTTCTTCGGGATCTGCGGGTGCTCCGTCGGGATCCGGTGGGGCTGTGGCGGGATCCGGCGGGGCTCTGGCCTCGAAACTCACCCTAGAGATGGCACTAACCTTTCGAAAGTACGCACTTCAAAGTAGGGTACTGACATGAAGGTAAGCGAGCAGTTGAGGGAGCTCCCCCCACCGAACGTCTTCGACCGGATGTGCCCCTCCCGCGGCGTGCTGGAGCACGTCACCAGCCGGTGGGGGGTCCTGGTCCTCGGCGCGCTGCGCGAGCGCGGCTACCGGTTCAGCGAGCTGCGGCGGCAGGTGTCGGGCGTCAGCGAGAAGATGCTCGCCCAGACCCTCCAGACGCTGGAGCGGGACGGCTTCGTGCTGCGCGAGGCGCACCCGGTGATCCCGCCGCGCGTCGACTACAGCCTCACCCCGCTCGGGCGGGAGGCCGCGGAGCTCGTCGCCGCGCTGGCGCACTGGTCGGAGCGGCGGGTGCCGGCCGTGATCACGGCACGCGACGAGTACGACGCCCGGGCCGCCACCGCGTGAGCGGGCCGGCGTACGGGCGGGCCGGCGGGCGAGCGGGCGGCCGAGCCGCCGCCCGTACCTGACGGCTGCCGCTCCGGCGATGCGGTCTACCGCTGCGCGATGAGGGCTTCCAGGCCGTCCAGGACACGGGCCAGGCCGAAGGCGTAGGCGTGGTCCGGGCTGTACGCCCCGCCGTGCGCCTCGCCCGCGGCGGCGCCGACCCGGGCCGCCACCGGGTAGCGCTCGGGGTCGAAGACCCGGGCGAGCAGCCCGGCGTTGGCCGCCCACCACTGCTCGTCGGTCATCGCGCTGTCCTGCCGGGCGGCGCGCTCGTCGGCGGCCATCCGGGCACAGGTCTGGACGAAGCCGAGCAGGTGGGTCAGCGCGGCGTCCAGCTCGACGTCGGGCAGGCCGGTGCCCTCGACGGCGCTCAGCTCGTACTCGTACTTGGCCATCAGGCCGGGGCCGAGCGGCGGGCGGCTGGTGGAGACGGCGGCGACCCAGGGGTGGGCGCGGTGCAGCGCGCGGTTGTCGTCCGCGACGGCGGTCACCCGGGCGCGCCAGCCGTCGTCGGCGGGAGTGCTGCGGGGCATCGTCGCGTAGACGGAGTCCAGCATCAGGTCGAGCAGTTCGGCCTTGCCGGGCACATAGGTGTAGAGGGCCATCGGGGACACCCCGAGTTCCTGGGCGACCCGGCGCATGGTCACCGCGTCCACGCCCTCGGCGTCCGCGAGAGCGACCGCGACGGCGGCGATCTCGGCGGTCGAGCGCGCCTGCCGGGGCCCGCGCCGGCCGGGCTTCTCCTCGGCGGTGAGCCCCCAGAGCAGGGCGAGGGTGCGCGCCGGGTCTCCTGCGCTGCTGCGGTCGGTGGCCATGGCAGCCATCGTTTCACGCATCGACCGGGGCCCGGCACGGCACTGGCCGCTACCGTCTCCCCCATGACCAGCCCTGAGCCGCTCCCCGGTACGGACACCGCGCAGACCCTCCGCCGGCGGGTCACCTGCCGCCGGTGCCACCGGCCGCTGCACGATCCGGAGTCGCGGATGCTGCGGCTGGGGCCGGAGTGCCGCGACCCGGCGGAGCGGGTCGCCCGGTTCGACGTCGACCAGGACCCGCTGCCGGGCATCGGGTAGTGGGCCGGCTTCGGCCGGCGGAACGGCTACGGCTTGGGCTGCGGCTGCGGCTGCGGCTGCGGCTGCGGCTGCGGCTGCGGCGCCTCCGGTCGGCGGGACGGCTCCGACCTCCCGCCGGCTCCGGTCGGCGGGACCGCGCGGGACCGCCTCGGTCTGCGGACCGTTCGGCCCGGCGGCGGGGGCGTCAGCCGCGGCCGAGGAACCGGCCGAGGAAGCCCGGGCGGTGCGGCCCGGGGGCCGGTTCCGGCTCCGGATCGGCTTCCGGCTCGGGTTCGGGCACCGGGGCGGGCCCGGGTTCCGGCGCGCGGGTGCCGTCCTCGGCGCGGATGGCCGCCCGCGCGAGGTCGCGGTCGGCGGGCGACACCCAGGGCGCGGCGAGCACGAGTCGGCACACCGAGCGCAGGATCGTCACCACCCGCACCCGCCGGGCGTCGACGCAGTAGTGCAGCCGACGCCGGAGCTGGGCGGCGATGTCCGCGCGGGCCTCCGGGTGCGTCCAGCCGATCGCGACCAGCGCGAAACCGGCCGCCTCGGTGACCCAGTCCTCCGGTCCGAGCAGCAGGTCGAGCAGCACCCGGCGGCGGTCCGACTCCGGCCACGGCTGGTCGGTGCGGTGGTGGGCGATGCCGAGGCAGGCGAAGGCCTGGACGGCGCGCACCCACAGTTCGGGCTGGTGGGCGAGCAGGGCCCGGCCGAGTTCGTCCTCGCGCGGAAGCGGCGGGTGGACCAGGACGCCGAGCAGGTCGTCGAGCGACAGTCCGGCGAGGCGGACGGCCTCGTCGTAGGCGGCCGGGACGGTCGGCCAGACGATGCCGACGACGGCGCGGACGAGTTCGGCGCTCTCCGGCGCGGGCGGGGCGACGGCGGGTCCGGGGTCGGTGCCGTCGGTGCCGCCCCAGGTCCAGACCCGGGTGGCGGTCGCGGTGAGCGGCCGCCGGGGGTCGGGTTCGTCGACGGACCGGTAGGCGACGGTGCAGCGCGGCAGGGCCAGGTGGAGGGCCAGTTGCGAGCTGGGCGGTTCGAGGGTGGAGACCTCGCAGTCGACCGCGGTGTCGGGACCGGTGTCGGGTGCCGCGAGGACCTGGTGCAGCAGGTTGACGGTGGCCTCGGACGTGCCGGGGACCATGCCGAGCCAGGGCTCCCGGTGGCTCAGCCGCGCCAGGAGGTCCGGCGCGTACTCGTGGTCGGGGTGGTCGCGGTGGTGGTCGGCGAGGCCGAGCAGGTGCACCGGGTCGCCGTCCAGGGCGTGGCGCAGCCCGTACCGGGCCGGGGCCGCCTTGGGGTGGTCGGGCTCGGTGGCGAGCACCCGATCCAGCCAGGGCAGGCCCTCGGCGGGGCGGCCGAGGACGCCGTACAGCTCGGCGACGTCGACGGCGAGGTAGCTGCTGGAGTTGTCCCGGTCCGGCGTGACCCTGGCCAGTTCGGCCTCCCAGACGGCGAGCGCCCGCTCGGGGTGGCCGTCGGCGCGCAGGGCGTTGCCGAGCATCACGGCGGGCAGGTAGCCGGGGGCCGCGCGGTGGGCCCGCTCGGCGAGTTCGACGGCGTGGGCGGTGGCGCCGAGGCGGCGGGTCAGCCCGGAGGCCATCGCCAGCAGCAGCGTGTGCTCGTCGTGGCGGTCCAGCACGGCCATGACGAAGGCGTCGAAGGGCCTGACGGCTTCGGCGAGTTCTGCGGGGAGCGGGTCGGGCAGCGCGGCGGCCGCGCGGGCCGCCGCCTGGGCGACGGCGTCCGGGTCGACCAGGCCGGGCAGGTCCTCGCGGGCCAGCCAGGCGGTGTGTGCCCAGGGGCGGGCCGGCTCGTGCTGGATGGCGGAGGCGAGCAGGCCGACGGCGGTGTCCCAGTCCCCGGCGGCGGCCTCCACGTGGGCGCGGCAGACGACCGTGCCGAGGTACACCTCCCCGTCCAGCGGGAACAGCTCGCGGGCGGCCGCCGGGCCGCCGGCAGCGGCGCACAACTCCGCCAGGGCTTCGTGCAGTTCGGGCAGCTGGGGGTCGGCGAGGATGGCGTCGGAGAGGTGGTCGGCGGCGTGGTCGAGCTCGCCCGAGTCGATCGCCAGCCGGGCGACGGCGACCTCGCCCTCGGCCGCCAGCCGCTCGTCGCCCTCGTCGTCGGTGTGACCGCCCATGCCCTGCCCCCCGGGTTGCGTCGTCTCGCTCCGGAGGAGGCTATCCGGTGCGGGCGGTGGTGCCGCGACCAGCTCGCCAGAGGTGTGCGTCCAACTCCTCGATCGGATACGCCTCTTACGAGTGGTTCGGACCTCCAGGAGGTTCAACCCGCAGGGCAACGCCCAGAGCGCCTAACCGAAGTTCACCACCACCGACGACGACGCCACCCGCGAGCGCGAGGCTGCGGCCTTCCTCGCCGACGTCAGCCACGAGACCGGTGGCCTGAAGTACGTCGTCGAGCAGAACACCGCCGACCACCCGCACTACTGCGACGCGTCACAGCCGTACGGCTGCCCGGCCGGCCGGTCCGCGTACTACGGCCGCGGACCGCTGCAGCTGAGCTGGAACTTCGACTGCGAGGCCGCCGGCGACGCCCTGCACATCGACCTGCTGCACGACCCCTACCTCGCCGAGAGGACCCGGCCGTCTCCTGGAAGACCGCCCTCTGGTTCTGGAACAGCCGGAACGGCGCCGGACGGACGACCCCGCACGACGCGATCGTCAGCAACAAGGGCTTCGGCGAAACCATCCGCAGCATCAACGGCGCCCTGGAGTGCGACGGCAAGAACCCCGACGAGCACAACGACCGCATCGACCTCGACAAGACGTTCGTCGGCGTGCTGAAGACGGACGTCGGCGGCGGCACCATCTCCTGCTGACGGCCCGATCGAGGGGAGTGGGGCCGCGGGGCGGGCGCCCAACCCCACCCCCCCGCCCCGGACGGCGCCCCCCCCGCCCCCCCCACGGTGTCGGGGGCCCCGGGGACCGCGGGCCACGGGTGGGGCGGCGGGGCGGGCGGGG